>WGDP01000150.1 GCA_015493215.1 Bacteroidales bacterium
CACTTTGGAAGATAAAATAATTGCTACCGCTAATCCACGAACCGGTATTGATGTGGTAGGTTTACCTTCGACTGATATTTATTTAATGGGGACTGAGGAAACAGGCAATGCTGATGCCACCGATGTGTTTTTAATGAAATTAGATCAAAACGGTGCACTCTCGGTGCCTGAAAATAATAAAGATATTGCGCTTTCCGTTTACCCCAACCCCGCAGCCAACCAACTCAATATTAAAAGCAACGGCCAAAGTTTAAGCCATGTCCAAGCGTACATTGTCAACAGCATGGGGCAAACGGTAAAAACAATAACCAACCTCAATCGTCCCATCGACTTGTCAAATCTTACAAAAGGGTTGTATGTGGTAATGGTGTACGATAACAACAAATTGGTTTCGCAACAAAAGTTTATTAAAAAGTAACCGGTTTGAAGGCAAAACCTTTTCGGTCGAGGTTGGCAGGTGCGGTGGAGTCCGGAAAGGTTGGAGGGCTGTAATGCAAATTACCCCCTATAAGCTCCCCCCTATAAGCTCGTTCAGATTTGCAATTAGGGGTGTTCGGAAGAAATTATTAGACGTGCGATTAAGGGTAATGTTTTGACTCTTTTTTAAAAACCTGATCCAGTTGATGATTTCTTTGAAAGGCTTTGTTGGGGTCTCCTCCCAAATGCTGTACAACAAGGCGAATCACAAACTCATTTAATTCAAAAGAGATTCTTCTAACGGCAGTTTTGTACCCTACGTTATTGGCACGCTTGTAGATTAAAACCAACATAGAAGTAATCAGCGTCATGTATAACATAACCATTATACCATTTTCACTGGTTGAAAAAAGGTGGCTGAAATTCAACTCCTGTTTCAAAAACCTGAAAAAAACTTCTATGTCCCACCGCTTTTTATACATTGCTAAAATATCTTCCACCGGCCTGTCAAAAATGTTAGTAAGAAAGTAATAGGTTATTTTTGTAACAGGGTTAATCGCTTTAATCAGCCTATAAGAGTTCTTGTGAAATTTTTTAGTTTGAGGAATGCCTAATTTTATTTCTTGATCACTTATCAAATTTAATGTGCCAACAGACCTATTATCTCCATCTTCAATCTCTTGTACCAGCTTAATTCTTGAATTTTTCTTTATTCTGCAAACAAACAAAGTCTCTTCTTTAGATAACTTGTGAAAAACTTCTCTTTCTGATACTCCACGGTCAAAAGCAAATATAGAATCCTTGTCTTTCTTTGCATAGTTAAATACAACCTTCGGAATGGTTTTATCTTCATTTAAGTATTCTTTATCGGTGAACAGTTCGCTCATCACCGGAAAAGAACCGTCAAAGGCGATGGTATATTTAACCTGCTTTTTACCATCCTTCTTTTTACCGACATTCATCCCTTTTTTCAACTTATTTGATGCTTCGGCAACCATTGTAGAATCAACACGGATTAACTTATGTCCCTCTATTTCTATTTCACTATAATACTCTCCGAGTGTCTTGTAAATAAGCTCATAAACTTGCCTGAAGAATTCGACATTGATTTTCGATAATCGCTCGGAAATAGAATTATACTTAACAGTTTTATCGGTAGGAAGATTAAACAGAAACTTAAAGGTTGAACTGTTGAATATATCCTCCATGGTTCGTAAGCTGTTTCGTTGACTTTCAACCAATGAATAAAGAATTAGATAAAAAATACTTTTACCATCTAATACCTTTACATAACGATTTATTTGTGTTGCTTTAGCAATTTGGTTTATTGCTTTCTCGGGGAGTAAAGAAAGCAATTGGGTTACGGTTATGTTTACCTTTTTCTTTTTCCTCTTTTCTGACATGGTTATAATGCTGTTATCAGCCGCCAAAATTAAGTATCTTAATAGTGCCCATATAAATCTATATGGTATTTATTTACAAACAATTAAAACCCTGTTTTTGTTAATAACCGTCTAATTTTTTTTGCCGCAAAGAAACAATACACTTTTTGATTAACAATTGTTAATCGAATGTTGATATATCTGTTAATAACCGTACAATTATTAGGAAAATTTCTTCCGAACACCCCTAATTTATAATCCGGATGATTTATAATGTCTTTTATGCTTTCCGACCTTTCCGGTCGCTACGCGCAAGGCTTGCACCGACCGAAAAGGTCTTGCAGGCTCGTCCGGATTTATAATCCGGATGATTTGTAATGTCTTTTACGCTTTCCGACCTTTCCGGTCGCTACGCGCAAGGCTTGCACCGACCGAAAAGGTCTCCCCGGCTCGTCCGGATTTATAATCCGGATGACAATATCGCACTCTACATAAACTCAACCTCTTTAAATC
>WGDP01000151.1 GCA_015493215.1 Bacteroidales bacterium
ATTATATGCATAAAATGATTTCAACAAAAACAGTTTTACAACTTCCGGTTGTGGTGCTGTTGTTGCTTGCCCAGCTTTCGTTTGCCCAGCATAAATACAATAAAACGGATGCCAACGGGCAGAAACAGGGTGAGTGGGTAAAAATGTGGAGCAATGGTGTTGTTAAGTATAAGGGGGTTTTTAAAGATAACAAGCCCGTGGGAACTTTTAAATATTTTTATCCGTCGGGAAAGCTTAAATCGGTGATGACTTTTTCGGAAGAGGGGACAAAAGCACACAATATCTCGTATCATGAAAACGGGAAAAAGATGGCCGAAGGTAATTTTATTAACCAAAAGAAAACCGGTAACTGGAAGTATTTCAGCGATGTGGATGAAAAACTGGTGTCGGAAGAAAATTACAATAACGGCTTGTTAAACGGAAAATCAACTACCTATTACATTGAACAGGGGAAGCCGTTTGAAGTAATTGATTATGAGAATGGAATTAAAAACGGCGAGTGGGTTAAGTATTTTATGGACGGCCAAATTATGACCCGAACCTTTTACGTTAACGGAAAGCTGCAAGGTAATTTTGTTAATTACGACCCCAACGGGACCCTCATTGTTAAAGGGCAATACAACGCCGGCGAAATGGACGGCACCTGGCTTTATTACGATGAAAAGGGTAAACTTTACCGTAAAGAGGTTTATAACAACGGCAATTTGGTTAAGTCGGAAGATATTGAAGAGGGGGAGTAAGGATTGATGGGGGAGGTGCAGTTGGTTCATGCGGATTGTTGACTTAATAACCTGGTGTTAAGTCAACCTCAAAGTGACGTATTGAGATTGCTTCCGATAGCTATCGAAAGACAAAGCAGTCTTACAGTCAGAAGATACATAACTTGATGTTAGTGGGGCGGATAAGCCTGAATGAGCTTGCAGAATCATTACGAACGAATAGACTTAAAACCAGAATAAATGAATGACCTGATAAAGCTTGAATTTTCCATCATTGATTTTTTTATTGGGAAAAACATAATTCGTAGTTAACTTTTTATTTATATTTGGCAAACAAACAAATCAATTCCCCCTTTAATACTTTTGTATGAAAAAGCTATTTCTTATAAGCCTGTTAACAGCGCTTAGTTTCTATCTGTATGCCCAAAAGGCACCCATGAAATATGGAAAACCCACCATGGAACAGATGACCAAATCGGTGTATGAAATCGACACTACAGCACCGGCCATTGTGTTATGTAACTATGGTTATTTTGACAACAACACCTTTAGGTTTACGCACACAATTCGAATCAAGATATTAAAAAAGGAGGGCTACAGCTGGGCAAACAGAACCTTTCGTAGCGGGTCGTCAACATCGGTCAGAGGAAAAACCTTTAATCTTGTTAACGGAAAAATTGAGGTTGATAAACTTTCTTCAAAGTCAGTTTTTCATCAGGAAATTGTTAAAAACGAGCTTTTTGTTACTAAAATATCAATGCCAAATGTAAAGGTAGGATCGGTTATTGATATTGAGGTCAGTTATCCCTGGATTCCGTTAAACTGGTATTTTCAGGAAACCATTCCCGTACTTTATTCCGAATTGGTATTGGAAAGGAATGACTATATCGACTATACAAAAAACTCTTTTGGCTATGTTAAATTTTACATTGTAGAGCCAACCAGATGGGTAACCAAAAATGTTCCCGCTTTTCAGGAAGAGCCTTTCATGTCTCCGGTAAATAATTATTTGTCACACTTTGAATTTGATATTACAGGTGTTTCAATACCCGGCAGAGTTTATGCCTCTTTTGCCAGGACATGGAAAGATGTGGAAAAAACACTTGGCGGTTCAAAATATTTTGGTGTCGAATTAAGGGGAAGTGGCAGCTTTTTTAATGGTATGGCAAAGCAGATTAATGCATCTTACGATAATGAGGTGGATAAACTTAAGGCTGCTGTGGATACTATGCATGTTATGCATTGGGATGGTACTAACCGACTTTATGCTTCAAATCTTGCCGGGCTGAAAAGTTCTTATAATAAAGGTACGGGAAACTCGGCTGATATTAACCTGTCGTTAATTAAACTACTTTCAAAAATAGGATTTAAAGTCTATCCCGTAGTGCTTCGTACGCGTGATGAGGGACGGCTCTCAAAGTTTAACCCTACCATTAGTAACCTTAACTATGTTTTAGCCTATGTAAAAGTTGGCGACAAGTTTGTACTTGTGGATGCCACCGATAAAGATGCTCCTTATTATATATTGCCCGACAGATGCCTTAATTTTGAAGGACGGGTGCTTGCTTCCGATACCATGAATTGGATACCGCTGACAAACAATATTAAATACCAAAAACAAGCATTTTATATGCTTAACCTTGATAAAGACGATTTAAGCTTAAAGGGCGATGCTTCCTTTGCTTACAAGGGATATGCAGCTTATCATTTCAGAAAAGATTACGAAGAAGCCGGTACTCAGGATAATTATATCGATAATTTGACAAACTCAATTGACGGTTTAACCGTGGTTAAAGATACCTTGCTTAATTTAAAAGATGTTTATAAGCCGGTTAAAGAGAAAGCTACTGTTGAAATTGATAATCAGGGTTTTGCAAGCGACAGTCTGGTTTATCTCAATCTTTTACCCGGCAGGTTAAAGGAAAATCCGTTTAAACAGGAAAAGCGCAAATATCCCATTGACTTTGTCTATCCTAAATCGTTTAAAACTACCGTTATTATAACGGTTCCCGAAAACTACAAAGCGGTTACCATTCCCTCTCCCAAAAGAATGAAATTACCCGGAAATACGGCCGCTTTTACCTATATGGTGCAACAACGGGGTAACCGTATCACGCTTCTTTACCAACTGAAAATTAATAAATCGTTTTTCCTGCAACAAGATTATAAATTTTTGAAAGCTTTTTACGAACAGGTTCTTGAAAAAGAAAATGAACCCATTGTTTTTAAAGTTCTTTAAGAATGAACCATCCATGATAAATAAAATCCTAACCACTATATTGCTGTTAACAACCATTTCAACAGCATTTGCCGGAGGTAAAAAAAAGTACCCCGTTGCCGACATCCCTCCCAATTTATTAATCAATGCCAAAGCTGTATTGCGAACCAAAACATTTGTTTACAAACGAAAAGATATCAATAGTGCAGTCCAAAATGTGCGTTATGCCGTAACCGTTCTTAATAAAGGGGGTGAGGACCTGGGATATTTTGTGCAACCCTATTATAAGTTTTCGCGAATTTCCGGGATTTCTGCGGTTGTTTACGATAGAAACGGTAAAAAAGTAAAAGCCATTCCCAAAAGTGATATTCAAGATATTGCCGTTGGTTCGTTTACTTCGCTATACTCCGACCAGCGAATAAAACTTATCGACCCTGAATATGGCGATTACCCCTTTACCGTTGAATATACTTATACCATAAATTATAACGGATTGTTAACCATCCCTTCGTGGCAGGTTTATCCCGCTTACGACATGTCAGTACAGGAAGAAAACTTTACTTTGATTACACCCGGTGCAGATAATAAAGGCGAGCAGCTTGGTGTAAAATATTATTTAAACGACAGTACCCTTGATGTTAAAAAAGAGGTTAACGACAAAAACACAACCTATACCTTAAACATTGAAAATCTGCCGGCCATCGATCAGGAGGACTACACATGGTCGATGGATTATGTAACACCTACGGTTAAATTTGCTCCCAAGGCTTTTTCCATTGGTGGCTTTGAAGGCTCCTTTGACAGTTGGGAAGATTTTGGTGGCTTTGAATATCAGCTAATCGATGGTAGAGATAAGCTCCCCGAAGAAACCGTATTAATGATTAAAAAGCTGGTGGCAAACGATACAAGTAAGCTCGAAACCATTGAAAAGCTATACAGCTATATGCAAAATAAAGTGCGCTATGTTAGTGTGCAAAAGGGTATTGGAGGCTGGCAACCTTTTGAGGCTGAAAAGGTTGATAATCTTTGCTATGGAGATTGTAAAGCGCTGACCAACTACATGAAAAGCCTGTTAAAGGTGGCCGGAATAAAAGCTGACTTTACACTGGTGTATGCCGGAGATGATGCCGAACCTGTTATTCACAATTTTCCTTCCAATCAGTTTAATCACGCCATTTTATGTGTTCCGGCTGAGGCCGACACCGTTTGGCTTGAGTGTACCAGCCAGCATGCACCCTGCGGATACCTCGGTAGCTTTACCGACGACCGCGATGTGCTGGCCATTGACGATAGTGGCAAAGCTATCATGTTGCACACCCCCGTTTATGGAAAAACGGTTAACAACAGAGTGCGTTCAACAACAGTTAAACTGAACAATAACGGCGATTGTAACATTAAGATTAACACCACTTACCGTGGTATGTTTTACGATGATGAGCTGCCTTTGTATCGGGAAACTCGCGATAATCAAAAAAAGGAGTTGCTAAGCCGTATGCATCTGTCAACCATAACCTTAAACGATTATAACTTTACCGAAATAAAACAAACCATTCCGCTTATTCAAGCCCGTATTGAATTGAATGCCAAGGGATATGTCACAAAATCAGGAAACAGGATGCTGCTAACGCCCTATCTTTTTTCCAACAACAGTGCTGTTCATTTCCGGCATAAAAAGCGGCGTTCTCCCATTGTTATTCAACGCAGCTACAGCACCATCGACACCGTTGTTTTTAATCTGCCCCAAGGGTATGTTGCTTCCAATTTTAAAGCAAAAACCATTACCGGCAAATTCGGAACCTGCAACATATCGGCCAAAAAGGAATCCGGTAAAATTATTTACACACGGCATCTTTCAATAAACAAAGGGGTTTACCCTCCGTCAGATTGGGAATCCTTTATATCTTTTAAGGAGAAGATTGACAAAGCCGACAAAACAAAAATGGTACTTATGAAAGTAAAATAACTGGTTTTCGGCTTATGCAACAGCAAAGTTAATTTGGTAAAGTCTGAAGACATTGAAGAGGGAGGGTGATAATTGGATTGGAAAGTAGTTGTGTGCAATTCGTTAAAAAAATAGTTTAAATTAACCCAATAAAAATTAAATATTATGAAAAGGAAAATATTTTTACTACTCAATATTTTATTATTTGTTTTCGTATCTCAAGAGTTAAAAAGTCAGGATACTGCAACGATATATTTTGATAAACAATGGAATCAATGTGATAAAGAACTGTCATCGTATTATCGTAAATATTACGTAAATGAATCAAAAGAATATAATGTCAGGGATTTTTATAACAGTGGCCAATTACAGATGGTTGGTACCTATAAGAAGCCTGACTGGAAAGAAAAAACCGGTCATTTTACTTTTTACTATGAAAATGGCCAAAAAAAATCAGAAGGTGAGTATTTTAAAGATAAACGAACCGGAAAGTGGGTTACCTGGCAAAAAGATGGAAATATCAGATATGAAGCTGATTACAAGAACGGTAAAATAGTTAGTTTGATAAAAGCATATGATAAGGGTGGAAATCTTTTAGCTGAATATGCTGGTAATCCAAAAATACTTGACAACTATTCTGATTTTGAGTCGTCAATGACTGACTTTCAAAAATTTTTAAGTGAAAACATTCAATATCCTGAACAGGCAAAGCAATATGGCCGGCAAGGAAAGGTGTTTGTAAGTTTTTATATTGATGCAAACGGAAATGCCTATGATTTAAAAGTATTAAGGGGTGTAAGTGATGATATTGACAAAGAAGCTTTGAGAGTAGTTAAATTATTTAAATGGCCAAAACCCAGATACAAGGGAAAAGGTGTTATTTTAAAATTCATGGCTCCGGTTAAATTCACTTTAACTTAGATTATTAAAATAATATACTATAAGTTCTGCTCACAGTTTCAACACTATTATAGCTTCTGCTCACAGTTTGCAACTGTGAGCCACAACCTCGATATGCAACGTAGTTATGCAATCCAAATCCCGTTACTTCACTTTTGTAACTCACAGTTTGCAGCACAATAACTTCTGCTCACGGTTTGCAACTGTGAGCGCGTAACTTTATTTTAAAAACACAAATCCCATTGCTTCTCTTTTGTACTCTTTCTAAATTATAACATCTTTACTATTTAGAAAGCTTCTTTACACAAAACGCATTTATTATAATATCAGATACTTATGCCATCAG
>WGDP01000152.1 GCA_015493215.1 Bacteroidales bacterium
GTACTGGAAGTTATACCTGAGTATAAGGCAAACAAACTCCACGAACTACTACCCCAAAACCTCGAACTATAGTCTCCCCCACATTACCGCAAAGTAAATGGTTTTTCAACAACTTTTGATGACCTACTTGGTAGAGGGGATACAACTCAATATTATATAGCACCTGATGGTACCATATTGGACAGCTGGAGCATAACCAAATAAATAGAAAGATAATGTAACGGGTTTGTTTTTTGAAACTGATTCGGATATATCGGATTGTCAATAAATCAAATCCCTGAAGCCAGCACATCAACAATGTGAATTGTTTTAATGGGCTTGTTGTTTTTGTTGATATAGCCTTGTTGATGCATCAAACAGGAGGAATCGGTGGAAACAATATACTCGGCACCGGTATCCAGTGCATTTTGTACCTTTTGGTCAGCCATGGCAGTGGAAATACCTTCGAACTTAACCGAAAAAGTACCTCCAAATCCGCAGCAAACATGGGTGTCTTTCATTTCAACCAACTCAAGGCCTTTAACATGGCTGAGTAACTCGCGTGGTTCGTTTTTAATACCGTACTCACGTTGGGCGGCACACGAGTCGTGGTAAGTAACCTTATGTTCAAAGGTTGAACCCAAATCGGTAACGCCCAATACATTGACCAAAAAGTCGGTAAATTCGTAAATATTTTTTTGAAGTGCTTTCGACTCAAGATGATAACTGGTATTGTGGAACAATTCGTTGTATGAATTTCGCACATAACCCGTACAGCTTGCTGTGGGGCCTACTACCGGACGTTTGTTGTCGAAGCTTTCAATAAATTTGCCACCCAATTTTTTGGCATCATCCCAAAAGCCTCCGTTAAAAGCCATTTGTCCGCAACAGGTTTGATTGGGATTGTAATACACCTTAATCCCCAGCTTTTTAAAAATCTTAACCATATTCATGGCTGTGTCAGGGTAAACCTGATCGATAAAACAGGGGATGAATAAATCTATTTCTTTTATCTTCATGGTTGCATTCTTCAATTTATACGCAAACGCCTTCGGGGATGGTTACCGAGATGCCGAAGTTATTTAAATCCTTCCAAAAGCCGGGATACGATTTTCTGACCACACCCGGATTGTTAATTTTAACGGTATCAATCAGCATCGAAAGAGGGGCAAAGCTCATGGCCATGCGGTGATCGTTGTAAGTGTCAAAATCAACCTCTTTGATGGTTTGTAACGGCTTGCCGGGTGTTAATATAAAACTGTTGCCGCTTTTTTTAAACTTGGCGCCAATTTTTGCAAGCTCGGTGGTAAGGCCTTCAATTCTGTCCGACTCTTTGAGCCGCAAATGGTTAATTCCTTTAAAATCAGCCTTAATGCCAAGGGCAGCGCAGGTTACCAATACGGTTGGTGCAATATCGGGGTTGTTGTTAAAGTTATAGCTAAATTCGTTAGCAGCTTTGCCCTTTTTGGAGATTCGTATGCCCGTTTCGGTAAATTGGGTTTCAACGCCAAAATCATTAAAGATTTCTGACAGAACATGGTCGCCCTGGCAACTGTCCTCTTTTAATCCCTCAATAAAAACACTGGCATCATTTGATAAAGCCACTACCTCGTACCAATAGGAGGCTGAGCTCCAGTCGGGTTCAATATAAACCGGTTTCAAATGATATTCACCCGGTTCAACTTTTATGGATTGGCTGTCCAGTTCAACATCAATACCTGCCTGTTGCATCAGGCGGGCAGTCATGTGCAAATACGATTCCGAAACAGGTTTGCCTTTAAGGTTAATGGTAAGGCCGTACGAAAGATAAGGAGCTATCATCATCAATGCCGAAGCAAACTGGCTGCTTTGACGTGCATCGATGGTTATGTCGGTGCTTTGAAGCTGATGTCCCAAAAGCTTGATGGGAGGGAACCCTTCTTCTTCGGTATATTCAATGTTGGCTCCCAGATCACGTAAGGCATCTACCAAAGGTGATATGGGACGTTTTTTCATTCTTTCGTGCCCGGTAACCAACCATTTACCCTGCCGTACTGCTGCAAAGGCCGTTATAAACCGCATGACCGTTCCGGCATTTTTTGTGTCCACAATCATGGCAATGCGCGAGTTGGCACAGGTATCTAAAAAGCTCAGATAATATTTTAACAACTCGGTATCTTCCGATTTTGAAAGATTTTCAAACCTGACATTACTTCCCGAAAGGGCTTTCATAATCAGCAACCGGTTGCTAATGCTTTTTGAGCCGGTTAACATAAAATGGCCGCTAAACTTTTTCTTTCGGTTTTTTAAAACGACAGGTTCCATCAGTTACATTTTTTGTTGTTAATATAAAACAGAAGGCTGTCACGAATCAACTCACTGTCAACATTACCAATATCGTGAACCGCCTTACCCAATTTGCGTAATAAGCTGAATTTAATATCGCCGTCAACTATTTTTTTGTCCTGACGCATCTCCTTCATCAATTCGGAAATATCATTTTCGGTAAACTGCAATCTGTCAAAATTCAGGTCGATACGGTTAATAACCTCTTCCACATTTTCGCACTCCAGCTCAACCATTTTGGAGGATATCCAGGTTTCACAAATAATGCCTGCGGCCACTGCCTGTCCATGGGTAATTGGGTTGCCCGATTTAAGATAAAAGGTTTCGATGGCGTGGCCTACCGTATGCCCGAAGTTAAGAATCTTGCGTATGCCCGCTTCGGTTTTATCGTAACGTACGATATCAATTTTATCTTTTGCCGAGCGTTGAATGATGCTATTCCATTCTTCAATTTCGGTAAACCTTCTGTTGCCCAACATCTTCCATAACTCCTTATCCATTATTAAGGCATGTTTGGTAACTTCGGCAAATCCCGACTGCCAATATTTGTACTCCAGTGTTTTTAAAAATACCGGGTCGATTATTACGGCCTTGGGGTCAACAAACAGCCCCACCTGATTTTTATAGGATAAAAAGTCGATGCCGGTTTTTCCTCCAATGGAAGCATCCACCTGAGCAAGCAGTGTAGTGGGTATATTTATAAACTTTAACCCTCGTTTAAATGTTGATGCACAAAAACCGCCTATATCGCTTACCACTCCGCCACCAAGATTAATAAGCAGCGAATCGCGACTTGCTCCAAGGTTTGTAAGGCTTTCCCAAATATGGATGGCATGTTCGATACTTTTACTGCTTTCGCCGGCGGGTATCTTTATATATCCCCGGACTTTAATATCGGGAAGGGCGTTCATTAAAACATCAAGGCAATACTTTTCAACGTTTTCATCCATTAAAATAAAAACGGAAGAGTATTGCGCAAAAAGTTTTTCAGCCTGTTGCAAAGCCCCGTCGCCAATAATATAATTGACTGTTTTGGTATCGAATATAAAGGGTGAATTCATAATAATGAACAAAGATAATTATTCAGGTAGAATAAAGGGATAATAGTTACACTTTTGTTAACCGGTTTTCAATTTAGGGGTTATAACGAAATAAATAGCCCGCATCTGCTCGTTCTTTTGTCCAATAACTTTGTTAAAAATACTCGCCGTAGCTCTGCTATGCCTGCGCTTTTTGCCTCGTTCTTGAACAAAATAACTTCGCATATTTCAGTCAATTTATATCGCAACAACCCCTAAGTGCTCATGCCTCCGCATACATTGATTACCTGGCCACTCACGTAGGAAGATAACTCGGAAGCAAGAAAGGTAGCAACATCGGCAACATCTTCAGGTTTTCCTGATCGGCGCAGCGGGATAGTTTTTATCCATGCTTCGCGAACATCTTCGGATAGCTTGTGGGTCATTTCCGTTTCAATGAATCCCGGGGCAATGGCGTTGCAACGAATGTTGCGCGAACCAAGTTCCTGGGCAACTGATTTTGTAAATCCAATCATCCCTGCCTTTGAAGCGGAGTAGTTGGCCTGTCCGGCATTGCCGTTAACACCCACTACCGAGCTCATATTAATAATGGAGCCGCCTTTTTGTTTCATCATAACCCGCATCACCGCTTTGGTGAGGTTGAAAACCGATTTAAGATTAACGGTTAAAACGGCATCCCAATCCTGTTCCGTCATGCGAAGCAACAAGTTATCGCGCGTAATACCGGCATTGTTTACTAAAATATCGATGCGTCCAAAATCTTTCATAATGGCATCCGACAGTTCCTGACTACCTTCAAACGAGGCTGCGTTGGATGCATATCCTTTTGCCTGAACGCCAAGTGCTTGCAGCTCTTTTTCGGTAATCTCCATGTGTTCGTCGCGGTTTAAATCGCTAAAAGCAATGTTGGCTCCTTCGGTGGCAAATTTAATGGCAATGGCTTTGCCTATACCTCTTGCTGCGCCTGTAATTAAAGCTGTTTTTCCTTCTAATAATCCCATAATTGTAATTTTGAAAATTTTGCCAAATGTACGTATTTTTTCTAATTTTAAATATTGCAGTTCTCATCGGATATTTTCTATTTTTGCGCTAAAATCAAATTACAATGAAACAGTATATTAACGGTATTTTTAACTACTGCGACAGATGGTGTGAACGATGTCCGCTTGCTTCGGAGTGTGGTAATTATGCTCCCTATTTTGAGGGGGGAGCCGAGCAGTTGAAAAAAAGAGACAGGGAGAACCGGTTGTTTTGGAAAGAGGTTGACGGTAAGGTTGCCGACACTTTGAAGTTTGTGAATGAACTGGCCTTAAAAAATGACAGAGACATTTCGGATATCGAGGATATTGATGCCCGCAAAAAGTTCGACCTTTTTCAGGGTGAGGCAAAAACAAACGCAGTATTGCGGGTGGGAAGGAAATATGAAGACCAGGTTGACGACTGGTTTGATGAAGCTGCCGAAAAATATCCGTTACGTGCTGAAGATTTTGCTGTTAGCGAGTTAAAGATTGCTGCTGATGCACCCTTTGAAAATATTGATGAAATTAACAACATGATTGAAGTTGTATTCCGGTATCAGCTTCAAATTTATTTAAAACTCTCAAGAGCCTTTTTTAGCAAAGGTAAAGAAGAGCTGGGAGAACAGGAGGGCAACGACTCAACCGGTGCTGCCCGCCTGATTGTGGAGTTTATTGACCGGTCGCTGGTGGGCTGGCACCTTTTTTACAACACCTTTACCGATGAACAGGAATCCATTACCCCCATACTGTTTACGCTGGCTTCCCTGAGGAACAGGACACTAAAAGAGTTTCCGGAGGTAATGAACTTTAAACGTCCCGGATTTGACTTTCAGAAAAACTAGTGCCAAATCGAATTTCTTCCGGCTGTAGGACGGCTTTGTCTTCTAATACCACAGTAAGCTCTGATACTACAGAAAGCTCGTTCAGGTTTGCCCCCACAGTAAGCTCGTTCAGGTTTGTAACCCGACATACCACACAGAAAGCTCGTTCAGGTTTGTAACCTGAACGACATACGACATAACTATTGTTGTTCTACATTCAACGTTCCGTTAACTGTAATAGTAGCGTTTCCCTGTAAAGTAAGCTTGTTACAATTGGCCGTATAACCTGCCGGAATAGTGGGGTAGTTACCTCCCGAAGGCGAAGAGGGAATGGTTACGTTGTATGAGGAGGTGGGGATAACTCCTTCAGACCAGTTAGCTGTATTATTCCATTCCGGTGACGTTCCCTGCCAGGTATTGGAACCGGGTGTTACATTTACAGCATAGTCTTCCACT
Source organism: Bacteroidales bacterium (assembly GCA_015493215.1). GTDB lineage: Bacteria > Bacteroidota > Bacteroidia > Bacteroidales > F082 > B16-G9. Next base: position 5,641 of record WGDP01000152.1, read on the forward strand.
TCCCCATAAGTAGTCGTGCCACAAGGAGCACCACAATCCGAACCACTATATTTTATTCTTATGCGCATGGTGGTTGCCCCCAGCAATGCAGTTGATGAAACGGTAAAATTAAAGCTGCCGTTTGCTCCGTTATCTACATCGCACACTACATTTTCATCTGTGTCATCAAAATCTCCATCCTGGTTCCAGTCAATCCAAATTCCTAAATCGTCACTTGTATATGAATTGCCATTTGTAATGGTTATCGAATAGGTGTTGCCAACAGCAATATCAGTTGACATTGATGTGTAATTGTGATAGCCATCTGCCCCGGTACTCTGATTATTAATGCTACCCAATTGTACGCCACTTATATACTCGTCGCCACCACCTTCAGCAGCACAATAGTTTTGCAAAGCGGAAACGGTAATATAGCTTGCTTTGGTCATGGTATCACTACCATTTGCATTGGTAGCAATAAGTCTTACGGTGTAAGTTCCGGTATTGGTAAACTTAACCTCCGGATTTTGAGAGGAAGAGGATGTGCTGTTTTGGTAAGTTACATTTGCAGGGGTAAAACTCCAATGCCAGGAAGTTGGTGTATTTGCAGATAAATCGGTAAAAGTTACCAGTTGGTTTATTCCCGGAGTGGTGTTGTCAGCCGAAAAATCAGCAACGGGAGGAGCATTTGGCGGTGAGTAAAGTTCCGTTTCCCATAACCCTCTGCCCGAGGTGGCAGCCCTAAGCCTGCTTTGCGAAGGGGAAGCAGAGTTGTAATAAATCTCCAGCTCGTTTACTACAACATTGGGAAGCCCGCTATTAAAAGCCTGCCAGTTAGCCGTTCCCACTTTTACATAAACGCCAACATCGGTACCGGCATACAACTCGGTTTGCGAGCTGTTTTGGGTATTTTGAATAACACACATCACCGGAATTTGCGGCAGTCCTGTGGAAATATTAGTCCATGTGCTTCCCCCGTCGGTGGTTTGAAATACGCCGTAAGAGTTGTATTCACCCATAGAAACCCAGGCAGTATTCGGGTCATCATTTTTAACTGAAATATAGGTAATGGAGGATGATGAAACCGGTAGTGTTCCTGTTATCTCTGTCCAGGAGGTGCCACCGTTGGTGGTTACCCAAATCTGGTCAGGATCGGAGGTGTAAATTACCTGAGAGTTGGAAGGAGCCACTGCTACCGCACGCAATTTACTGGCGGTACTCATGGTTGATATTTTTGTCCAGTTATTACCCTGATCTGTTGTTTTCCACACATTTTCCAATCCAATGTAAAGTGTTTGGTGATTGGAAGGGTCAATGGCATAAGGAGTTACCCAATAGCCTGTTTCAGTGCCAACAGAAATATTGGTTGAATTTGACCAATGATCAGTAGTTCTTCGTAAATTTCCATTGGGGGTCGTAGCGTATTGCGTGTTTATATCAGAATAATCAATCAGGCATTCCATCCCGTCTCCGCTGTTTGCCATGGTCCAACTGCCACCGGAGAGCAGTTTAGTGGCGTTGTCTTGTAATCCTGTAATAACTTCGGTGGAGGATGTTGCCGCAACACCCAGCCGATACATCTGGCTGGGAACCATGCCATTGGTTTTATCCGTCCAGCTTGCGCCGCCATCTGTTGTATAGTAAATTCCGCCATCATTGGTTTCAAAAAGGGTATTATCCAAACTTCTGAACTTCATCATGTGTTTGTCGGCGTGAACCACAGGTGCCCCGTTTTTATTGTAGTATGATGAAGATGTCCAACAGTTAACGGCTGTCCAGGTAGCGCCACCATCGGTAGATTTGTGACTGTTAACACCACCCACATAAACGGTATTGGCATTGGTGGGGTCCACGGCAATGGTTAAATCGTAGCTACCTTGCCCACCGGCATCAGAGCCATCGGTTACCCAACCCAGCAGGTTATGGTTTGTAGCGGTTCCGTCATATACTTTGGTGTAACTAGCCCCGCTATCAGTTGATTTATAAATGCCATATAAACCGCCGTTTGACCACGACATGATAGCATAAACAACCGTGGCATCAGCAGCTGTAACAGCAAGGTTTACCCTTCTGCCATTGTTGCTATATTCATTTATAATGGTGCTCCAGGTTACTCCACCGTCTGTTGAGCGGTAAATGTAACCTATTGAATGTCCGCCATACATTATTGAGGTATTTCCGGGTTTAAATTCAATGTCTCTAAGCAAATATGCTGAAATCAAGCTCCAGTTTGTACCTCCATCTGTTGTTTTATATAGTCCGTCCGAGGTGGCAGCATAGAGTACATTGTGGTTGCCGGGATCCATTAAGAGTCTGTAAATCGATTTTTTATCGCTTGCATTAAAACTCAACCCGGTGGTGTTCCAGGTGGTACCGCCATCAACCGATTTTAATACGCCAATGCTGTTGTTGTCGCTAAAGTTACCGCTTCCCAGCGACCACATACTTCCTCCGTCACGATCACCGGTGGCAATGTAAATGGTGTCGGTGGCAGTTGTAGTTCCTGCAGCAACAACAGCATCGCTTACGCCAAGTACGGCATTGTCGTCGGTTAGGGCTGTCCACGAGCTTCCGTTATCGGTGGTTTTCCATAAACCGCCCGAAGGGGTGCCCGCATAATAAGTATTGTTGTCGCCCGGTCGAAAAGCGACACAATTAATCCGCCCAATGCCTTCGTAGCCACCTGCGGAAGAGGAAGGTCCCAAACTTGTCCAGCTGCCAGCTGAACTTCTGCCGGTTTGCCGGCTTTTTAATTGAAGATAGATATCGGCAGCAGAAGTTCCTGGAAATTCACCGGTGGTAGGGTTAACACGTGGTTCCCAATAATATTCCCAACGTTTAAACTGTTTCCAGCCCGGTGCCTTCTTTTTTACTCCGTTTTCGATGTAATAGCCGTTATTTACATGATAGGGCGCCCAAAAATCATTAAAGGATTTTTGAATATCGAAAAAGGTCTTTTCCTTCTGTGGGGCGTTTTTTGTGGCCTGTTTTGTTTTTTGCGCAGATGCTGATATCGATAAGAACAACAGCAATGCCATTGTTATGGTTGTGGTTTGCTTCATATCCGGTTTATTTATAATTTGATTGATTCTCCCTCTTTGTAAAATACAGCCTTGCTAAAATGTATTGTTCCGGAAGTTAACTATCAAAAGATTATTACTGTAATGTACAAAAATAAGTAAAATTATTTTGTGTTCAAATAAAACCTTAAATCCGCAAATTGCTAATTCCTATTTGTAATCAGATTGAAGGTAATCGGTTATACCATTAAAATCGTCGGGGGCAAACCATTTAATGGTTTTATCGCGTTTAAACCAGGTTAATTGACGCTTGGCGTAGCGCCTGGTGTTGGTTTTAATTTTTTCAATGGCGGTTTCCAGCATCCATGTTCCTTCAAAATATCTGAACAACTCCTTGTAACCCACCGTATTGAGTGCGTTAAGGTTTTTGTAAGGAAAAACATTTTTGGCCTCTTCAATCCAACCGCTTTTAATCATCACCTCGGTTCGCCGGTTGATTCGTTGATACAGCTCCTCGCGAGGCAGATCCAACCCAATTTTAACAATGTTAAAGTCGCGTTTGGCAGCCTTGTTTTTTCTTAAGTCGGAGTATCGTTTACCGGTTTGTAAGCATACTTCGATGGCACGCATCAGTCTTTTGGGGTTTTGCAAATCCACTTCCTTATAATATACGGGGTCAAGCACTTTGAGTTGTTGTTGCAGTGCCGTAATGCCAATCTTTTCCAGCGTTTGGTTTAATTCGTTTCTGATTTTAACATCCGGGTCTGGAAGGTCGTCAATTCCACTGCAAACGGCGTCAATGTACATGCCCGAACCACCAGCCATCACCATCACTTTATGTTGTTCAAACTTTTTACTCAAAAGTTTTAACACATCCTGCTCGAATAGCGAAACATTGTAATCGTCAAATATGGAGAGCATACCTGTAAAATGATGTTTAACTTCCGAAAGCTCTTTTTGATTGGGAGCGGCAGTGCCAATTGGAATTTCCTTGTAAAACTGACGCGAATCGGCAGAAATTATTTCGGTATTGAAATGGCTGGCTATTTCAATGGCGACTTTGGTTTTTCCAGAAGCGGTTGGCCCTGCAACAACAATCAGGGTGGGTTTTTGCCGGTTCATAAAATTGATTGTAATCTATTGTTTGAAGAGTCCTTTGGGTTTGTCTCTGTCATCAATTGTAATATGTCCCCAGTTTTCACCACTTTTTATCCGGTAGAGTTGCATTTCGGAAACCCCGAATTGTTTGGCAATCATTTTCATACGTGTTTTCCGGTTGGGGTCGTTAATCAAACGTTTAATTATCTTAACCCGCCCCGGCGTAAGTTTTGAATAACGAATTCGTTTAACGGATGAATTGTAGGCAGGATTATTTTTTTGATGGGCTTCTTTTTCCTCTTTAGTGGCCCAGCGCAGGTTCCAAACATTGTTGTTTTGTTTGTTGTAGTCGAGGTGAATAACATATTGTTGGTCTTCACTAGTTTTTTCAAGAAACGCTTCAGCTACCAGCTTATGGGTATAACGAGCTGTTTTGCGTTTGCTTTTTTGAATTAACGGTATCCTTTTGTATCCTCCAAAAGAGGATTGTTTTAAAATAATTCCGTTTTCTTTATCAATTTTAAAACTTTTAATGCGGCCATGGGTAGAAACTTCATAAACTTCGTTTTCAGAAATGCTTTCTTCAAATTTCACTTTTTTCCACACCTCAGGCAAATAACTTCGAACCATGTTTTATTGAAATTTATTTAAATTCTTTTTCAAATATATGAAAAATAATATGAATACAGTTAAATGTGGTTGAAATAAAGCTAATTTAGCTTGTTGTTCCGAACTGTTAGCCCCAATTTTTCTCCCTGCTGTAGCATAAACCTGTAGGCGGGTTCAAACTCGTTGGGGATAATTCCATCGAGTATGGCTTCACGGATGGATGTTTTGATTTCGCCCACCAAACGTGATGGTTTTATGCCAAATGTATTCATAATTATTTCGCCACTTACGGGAGGCTGCCAGTTTCGGATACGATCTTTCTCTTCAACCTCTTTCAGTTTACGTCTGACAATTTTAAAATTTTGAAGGTATTTTTTTACTTTGGCTTCGTTTTTTGAGGTGATGTCGGCTTCGCAAAGCAGCATTAAATCATCCACATCGTTACCTGCATCAAACAGCAAACGTCTTACTGCCGAGTCGGTTACCGTGTCTTTTGACAAAACAATGGGACGCAGATGAAGCAAAACCAGTTTTTGTACATACTTCATATGCTCATTTTGCGGCAGCATAAGCTGTTTAAAAATTTTTGAAACCATTTTGGCTCCCACAAACTCATGCCCGTGAAAAGTCCATCCCACTTTGGGGTCGTAACGTTTGGTAACGGGTTTGGCAATGTCGTGTAAAATGGCAGCCCATCGAAGCCACAAATCATCGGTTTTTGAAGCTACATTATCAAGCACTTCGAGGGTATGATAAAAATTATCTTTATGGGCATTTTTGTTCACCACCTCAACCCCCTTTAAAGCATCCATTTGAGGAAAGATGACCTTAAGCAATCCTGATTCTTCTAACAGTTTAAAGCCTGTTGATGGAGTTTCAGCCATAACAATCTTGTTTAGCTCGTCGGTAATTCTTTCGCGCGAAACAATCGACATACGGTTTTTGTTTCGGCCTATGGCTTGAAAGGAGTTTTCTTCGATGGTAAAGTTAAGTTGGGTTGCAAACCTGATGGCACGCATCATCCTAAGCGGGTCATCGGAAAAGGTGATGTCGGGGTCAAGCGGCGTTTTGATTATTTTGTTTTTGAGGTCGTTAAGTCCGTTAAACGGGTCGTGCAATTCGCCATAATTATGCTTTTGCAGACTGATTGACAGGGCGTTGATGGTAAAGTCTCTTCGTTTTTGATCATCTTTGAGGGTGCCGTTTTCCACAATCGGTTTACGCGAATCTTTTCTATACGACTCTTTACGGGCGCCCACAAACTCCAGAACCCAGTTTCCTTTACGAATCATTGCAGTGCCAAAATTTTCAAAATATTTCGCTTCCGTATGGTCACCCATTGCTTTTGCAACTTCGCGTGCAAATTCAATACCGCTGCCCAACACCACAAAATCGGCATCCTTGGATGCTCTTTTCAAGAGTAAATCGCGTACAAAACCGCCAATTACGAAAACCTTTTTCTTTTTTGCAGCCGCCGTATCAGCTATTATTTTAAAGAAATCTTCTTGTATTTTTTCTGATAAATTCATTGGCGCAAAGGTAGGCAAAGTTGGGAATTGAGAGACGTAGTCAGGTTTTTTGTTGGTGGTATAAATTCGAAAAATTATAAAAAAAACGGGGCAAATGCCCCGTTTTTTTTATTCACTTTTTGATTCTTCCGCTTTCTTTTTCGTAGCGGTTTTCTTTTTTGCAGTAGTTTTTGGCTTTTCGGCCTCTGCTGCAGGTTCTTTTTTCTTACGCGTTGTGGTTGCTTTTTTTGTGGTTGTTGCAGCAGCCTTTTTTGTTGTGGTTTTTTTTACTGTTGTTTTCTTTGCAGTAGCCTTTTTTGGTTTGGGTTCTGCAACTTCTTCAACTACAGGTGCTTCTTTCTTTACAGGGACAGCAGGCCTTTTTTTCTTTCTTAACCTTGTAACACCGTATGAACCATTAACAATTTTACCTCGTTTTGTTTTTTTATCGCCTTTTCCCATATCTGTTGGTTTAAATAATTAAAAAATCCAAAATTAAAGTGCGTAAAGTTATTAAAATTTATGATTATCGTACAGATTTACTTAAAGAAATTATTGAATAAAAAATCGCATCTCTGCATATTCGGAAAAAAACCCTTTTCTTTGTAAACCAAAATACCTTTTTATGTCAGATATAACAAAAAATGTGTTGTTGTGGACTTTGGCCATTTTACTTACGATAGGAATGGCAATTTATCAAAGGACAACCGGGCCTACATGGCCTGTTTCAGGAGAAGTAACCATCGACAATAATAGTGTTGGTTTTAAGTTGCTTAGAAGTCATGGAGGCGAGGGGGGTGCTCCGGTAAGTGTAGTGGTTAAAGATAAATCGGTAAAGGGTACGGTTACCTATAAAAGATATAAGAGTTTTGATACATTAACAACTGTTACCATGAAACGCAATGGCGATACTTTATTGATGAAATTACCCCATCAGCCACCTGCCGGCAAGGTTGAATATACGGTTGTGCTTAGGAAAGGCAATAAAGCTTACAAGCTTAATAATGAACCTGTTGTATTGCGCTTTAAAGGGGCTGTGCCACCCGGTATTTTGGTGCCCCATATCTTTTTTATGTTTTTTTCCATGCTGTTTGGCATGCGCGTTTTGCTTGAGCTTTTTACGGGTGGAAACAAATCGCTCTTTTACGCAAAAATAATAACTGTATGTGTGTTTATCGGAGGGTTGATTTTGGGACCCATCGTCCAAAAATATGCCTTTGGTGCTTATTGGACAGGATGGCCTTTAGGACATGATATGACCGATAATAAAACCTTGTTTATGTTTATTTTCTGGGTAATTGCCTGGTGGCGTTTAAAGAAAAATCCTGTGAATAAAGTATGGCCGCTTATCGCAGTTATTGTTATGTTTGCGGTTTATTTGGTGCCTCACAGTACCATGGGTTCCGAAATTGATTATACAAAACAACCTGTAAAAACAGAGTACTTAAAACCATGATGAACTATATTATAATAGCAGCTACCGCGCTTGTTTCAATACTTGCGTTTCAAAATGCAGAATTGATGGACAAGCTAAAGTTTAATGCTTACAAAATTAAACACGATAAGCAGACCTTTAGGTTTTTTACCTATGGTTTTGTGCATGCCGGATGGATGCACCTTATTGTTAATATGTTTGTTTTATGGTCCTTTGGCGAAATAGTTGAAAATTTTTTAAGTCAACATTTTGGGTATAAGGGGGAGCTTTATTTTATACTGCTTTATGTTGCCGGGCTTATTTTTTCAACACTGGTTGATTTTCGTCGAAATAAAGATAATATCTATTATAACGCTGTTGGTGCTTCGGGAGCGGTTTCAGCAGTGGTTTTTGCAAGTATTTTAATTTATCCTGGAGGTAGTATATTTGTTTTTCCCATTCCCATCCCCATACCGTCATGGCTGTTTGGTATTTTGTATTTGGCTTATTCGGCGTACATGGCAAAACGAGGAACCGACAACGTGGGGCATACGGCACACTTTTGGGGAGCAGTTGTGGGCGTGGTATTTATTTTGATTGTTGCGCCTTCGGTATTCCATGGTTTTGTAGGTTACTTTTTGGGTTAACACAAAGCAAATAACCATTAATTATTAACCTGTTTCACACCATTCTCCTTTTTTCTATTTCACGGTTACTTTGCTTTTAAACCTGCGAATGGATAGTGTCTCTTTAATCTCTTTGCTGTAGTTATTAATCTTTTTCCTTGCCTGGCTCTTAGTATCGAAGCCTGATAGGTAAATGTAAAATCTGGTGTCCTGCGAAATCTGCCCAATGTGGCTTTTTACTCCCTGCTCGTTTAAAATTTTTACAAGCTGTTTGGCTGTTGAAAGGTCATCGGCCTCACCTGCAATAATATAATATCTTAGGAATTCCATTTTGTTAACCTTAATTTGCTGCATGGGTAGATTGAACCCCGGAGCTTCGTCTTTATTGAAGTTTCGTTGGTTGCCATTGTTGTATATTTTTCCCGGCAGGACTTTGATTTTCTGTAATTTGGGCGCATTTTGACTTTTGTTAACCGGTGCCGCCTTTTTAAAATTAATTTTTCTTGCCAGTTCGGCAACCCTGATGGTTACATAGGCAGCAGTACTATCGGACAGGTTAGCGGCCACATCGTTTTTAACAATCTTAAATGATTTCCCGAAAACATTTTGAATACGCACATGATAGTCATGATGGCCCGGAGCAAAGATTACGAAGCTGCCATCGCTTATAGTAAAGGATGAATAGCTGTCGCCATTGTTGCCGAAAGCAGTAACCTTGATGTTTGCCAATTCAATTTTTTTATCTGCATTTTTCGAAAACCGTTGTCGTTTAATCTCAATACGGCCTTCAATTTTGCCCGCTTTTTCAAAGGGTATCTTCAGAAATACATTTTTGTAAACCTCAATGTTTTCGGTGTTTTTGTTGATATAAAAATATTGTTGCATATCGTTCATGGGAATAATAATCAGTTTGTAAAATCCTTTTGGAATCTGATTAAACGTAACGATACCTTTTTTATTCGATAGCAGAGTAATGTCAACCGGAAAGTTACCGTGATTGGTTTGGTCAGCAGCATTTACCATTATCAAACGTATCTTAACGTTGCGTATTCGGTTTTCGTTGTTATCCATCAGGCCATTTCCGTTTTTATCCTGAAAAAGTTGAATTTTCAGTCTGCGCATATCATCTTTCCATCGGTCGTATTTTCGTTTTCCCCACTTTTTCTTTACCGAAAATTCAAGGTAATAAAACGATCCATGTGTGCTAAAATCGGAATAAGATTGAGTGGTATAGGTATAGTTTCCTCCAAGGGAAAGGTACCAGTCTTTAAAAACATAGAGTTCAACTTTAGGATTGATATTAACAGACCCGTACTGTAAATCAAACTTATAACTCAAATTTGAGAACAGCGACACATTTACATGGTGTTTAAAATACGATTTAATAAGGTAGGGTGAAAAATTGATGCTGTTGTTACCCACATCCAAGGCATACTGGTAAAGCCCCATGTTAACCATTGGGCCGTAATCGTACGACAAACGAATGCCATAACCGTTGTTGCTGTATGAAGTGAGCAGGTGAAAATCATAAACAGCGTCCTTTGTGCTTTTATCGCCCTGAAAGTACATTAAGCCCACACCGTATTTGGCGTTGAGCATAAAATGGCTGCCAAAAAATCCCTTATACTCCATGCGGTATTTGTTTATGTTAAATATAAATCGCTCACCGGGTAACGATGACGGACGCGAGGAGTAATAAAATTCAACACTGGGGCCGATATACCACCTTACCTTTTTACTGCCGTTGAAGTTGAAAAGCAAGTTAACATATTGATCTTTTAGATGAATATAGGGGAGTTTGCTTCCGTCGCTGTTTCGGTTGTAGTAGTTGCGCGAACTGTTGAGATACAATGCCGTAAAATAGCTTTTTGAAATACCGATGTTATATCTTGCCCGCGACATTAAAGTCAATAGTCCTTTTTGTGGCCCTGGAACATCGGGTGAGCCGTAGTTGTTTGAAAGCTGTAGCGAGAGGTTTTTACTTATTCTGCCCACATAATTAATATCCCAGGCAAACCCTGTTTCGTGAAAACTGTTTTTAAAATAGTTTTTTTCATCGTAACCATAAAAAACAGCATTCATTTGATGGTTTTTTGCCAACTTAATTTTTCCTGTACTAAAAATAGCCGATGTGGTGTTTTCCTTGTTAAATTTATTAATATCGAATGAAACTGAGGCCTGCATGTTAACGTTATCGTTTACAAGATGATATGCTGCTGCAAAGCTGGCTTTTGGATTGAAAATGCTGTAGCTTGCAAACCCTTCGATGCCTGATGACGGGCTTAATTTTATAATGTCCGATACCATAATACCATTTCTGCTGTATAAATTTCTGCCCAACTGTGAGCTAAAAGCTCCCAAGCCCATTTTTAAATTATCTTGTTGATACAAAAAGTTATAATAGGTATTGCCCATCAGGTTTTCGGTTTTCATCAGATTGTAATAGGTGAAATTGTATTTGAACAGAGCTTCGTTTTTAAAAGTTTTTATTCCCCGGGCACGAACAAATGGCAGGAATTCGGTGTTTTTTAAGAATGTCCGTGCGCCTATTTCCGCCTCATTTAGCAGGTCGTTGTTTATTTTAAAGGGAGCGTAGGTGTCAGTATATTTTTCGATGATTACCGAACGGAAAATCTTTTTCTCAGGGGTGGCAGCAAATATTTTCACCTTACTAATGTCAAAAACCCTGGTTTCGGAATATACATAGGTAGCTTCAAATTTAAGAATTGTATCGCTGTTGGGCAGGAGGTCAATTTGCTGAGTAAAATCTGACAGGTTTCTGCTTTCCAGCAATATTTTCAGGTCGGGTTTAATATCAAGGGTAATATGTTCGGTTGTGTTTCCTTTATTAACAACTGTTATCTCAAATTTTGCCATGTTCATTCGCGGATAGAAAAAGATTCTTTGATCCGGAACGATAACATCCCAGTTATGATATTTTTCAAGAATTACTGTAAAACTGCTTTCAACCAGCAGGTTGCTTTTTGATGAAAAGGCTTTAAAATTAACAGTATGTTTTTTTGATGAAACTGTCGTTCCGGAAGTGCGAAACCTGAAAGGTAACGAAATGGTAGCACCGGCAGGTACAACAGTATCACGGAAATAGTTACTAAAGACAGCCCAGCCTTCAGGCAGGTTTAAAACAGGCCTGATCTCAATATTTTTGTCGGTATTGTTTTTTATGCGAACAACATTAAAACTTAAAGCACCCCGTTTTTGAACAATTTCATTTTTAACAAAAGAGGTTTCCAATGGGGGAGGAGAGGCGGTTGACTGTGCAGTGGAATTTATTGAAGTAAACATAAGAAACAACGGCACATACAATGCCGACAGATGCCGGAAAATATGAATGCCCCTGCACATTTATTATTTTTTATAGTGTGTTTTGCTCTCTGAAAGGGTTATGTAAAACCCATCAACGTAATAGCCGTCTTCGATTGACAGATTTGAAAACTCAGCCATTTTGGAAAGTTCATCTTCAAAAATAAATTTCCACCTGAGTATAAAACTGTTGCGGCTGTGTCCGCCAATGTTGTTTCGTCTGCCGTTGGTAAGTACAAGCGTTTTTTCATGCCTAAGCGGTAAAATGGTATCTTTCGACCGGTTTGCAATGTGGGAAAAAATACCATTGTCCCAGTTATTTCCTCTGTTTTCGATAGTATATCCTAAAAAGTCAACCGGGATTTTTTTTGTTGAGTCGTTGATGTCGGTAAAATAAGGTTCGGCTGCTGAGATGCTTAAATTCCAATTTCCTGTCGATTCAACGCTAAAATTAATATCATTGGGCTTTTTGGTTATTTCGTATAAATTATCGTTGACCTTTTTTATGCCAAACTCAATTTTTGTATCGGGGTTAATGTTTAATATTAACACCGGCTCCAAACGTGCTTCCATGTTCATCTCCAGGTTTGTTTCCTGCGCAAAGGAAATCAGCGACATAAGTATAAACGGCAAAATAATCAAATACATACATTTGTTTTCCATATCCCAAAAGTTTGTGATAATTATCAGATTAATCAAAAAAAGGGAACAGATAACCTGTCCCCTTCATTCTCGATAACGAATAAAAACGGGTTATGGTAAAGCCGTAAGTGTCAAATTTACAGTGGTTGTAAATGTTCCGAGGTTTGCGATAGTACCATCCGATAACTGCTGAAAAATACTATTGGTATTCATGGTGCCTTGCATTGTTCCCATGGTCCAATTCAGGTTAAAGGCATTATCGCTGGCGTCCCCGCTATTTCCTGATCCATTGTCCAAAAGTAACTGGTCAGTACTTGAAAGCCCCAAAGCAGTGGCAAGAGAGGTGTTTGAGCAGGTAACTTCTGCTCCAATTGTATGTGCTCCTGTGGCTTCGCACCATACTCCAAGGTTGTTAATCGGAATGGTTGCAGATGCACCGTCGGAAAAGTCGGCGGCATTAATTTCCAACTTCCAGTTCGACGTTGCTTCCATGGTAACTGTGGTAGTTCCCACAGCATCAATACCGAGGTTGTACTTGTCAGGCGTGTCAAAGGTGGCCGTTTGTGTTCCTCCACCTGTAACATTAAGGTTTAATACCGAACTTAATACTGCGGTGAAGTTAACCACCTCCGCATCAGTTTGGCATTGCGCTTTAAATGTAAAACCTGCCAACGCAACTAATAAAATAAATGTAAATTTCTTCATGGCTTTAACTTTTTTATTATGAGAATTCAGTTTACAGCTATATTTTTTTGATGATGTAAAAGTACACCACACAATTAAATTACAAATAGGGTTTTTGCTGATATTGGGGTTCAGAAAACCTGATTTTTAGGTTCGCGGGTTGAACAGTTAATTATTAGTCAAGAGTAATAATACCCTTTTTTAAGGCATACTTGATCATTTCAACGGTGGTTTTTATATCCAGTTTTTCCATAATGTGCTGACGGTGTGTGCCAACCGTTTTAATGCTTACAAAAAGAGTGTCCGATATTTCGCGTGTGGTTTTTCCTTCGGCATATAATTTTAGTACGTCAAGCTCACGCTCGGTTAGTTCACTTTGATTGCTTTCCTTTTCCGTCTCCTTATTTAAATAGTCGTTTATTAAGGTCTCCGTAATATCGCCACTTAAATATTTCTTTCCCGATGACACTGTTTTGATAGCATCAATAAGTTGATTGTAGGTGCAGTTTTTAAAAAGGTATCCGTCAACTCCCGCTTCAAGCATCGACTTGATGTAATGCTTGTCGGAATGCATGGTGAGCGCAATTACTTTTACATCAGGCATCTGTTTTTTTACAAGGCCGGTAGCCTCTTCGCCTCCCATAACAGGCATGCTGATGTCCATTAATATCACATCGGGACTATATATAATAGCTTTTTCGTAGGCATCTTTGCCGTTATCGGCATGGCTCACCAAATTTATTTCCTGCGATTGGGACAATAGGTTTATCAACCCTTCTCTGAAAAGTTGATGGTCGTCTGCTATTAAAACTTTAATTTTCACCTCTGTTTATTTTTTAATTTTCTCAGGAACAATTAAAATGGCATGGGTGCCGGCTCCCCTTTTTGATTTAATTTTAAACTTGCCGTCAATTGATTCCATTCGCTCTGTGATACTAAATAGCCCGTACCCTTTCTGTCTTGTGAGTTCCCGGGGATTTTTATATTCAAATCCTTTGCCATTATCGAGAACGGAAATATAGTAATTTTTTCCTATCTTTTTAATATTAACATTTATGTCAGACGCTTCGGCATGCTTTAATACATTTATAAGGAGCTCTGACACACTGCGGTAAACCAAAATGGACTGCTCCGATTTCAGGTTAACTTTTTCCACTGTGCTGCTAAATTCGATGGGCAGTGAAGTTTTTCTGCTCACCTGTTCCAGTTTCCACTTTATGGCAGGTATCAATCCCAATTCATATAATATAGGTGGACTTAAATCGTATGTTAGCAGTCTGGTTTCGGCGATGGCGTTGTTAATTAAACCAGAAGTTTCAGAAATCTCGTTTTGGATATTGTCAGGCAGATTCCGGTTTAAAAGTGATGTTAGTTTTATGTTTGCAATGGAAAGCGTTTGGCCTATACCGTCGTGTAAAAAACTGGCAATGGTTTTGCGCTCCTTTTCTTCCGACTCAAGCAACGCGGCATTGAGTGCTTTAAGCCGTTTTTGGTATTTGTTAATTTTATTGATGTTTTTCAGCTGAACTTTTTTAGCCTCTTTAAGTTTCAAAACTGTTGATTTAAGTTCCTTGTTTTGAATACGTAACAGGTCTTCCGACTGTTTAATACGTAACATCACGTTTACAAGTGCAATAAGCTCTGAATTGTTAAACGGTTTTGAAATAAAGGCATCCGCTCCCACGTTAAGGCCTTTCACCCTTACGTCGGTATTGTCGCCATATGCCGAAATCATTAAAACGGGAATGTGGCGGGTTGCCGGATCGTTTTTTAATTTGCTGCATACCTGATAACCGTCTATCTCGGGCATAAAGATATCCAGCAGAATGGTTTCGGGTTGTTCACTTCCTGCCAGTGCCAATCCTTTCATCCCCGAATCGGTAAGCAGTATGTCGTAATCGGGAAAACTACTTTTTAAGATGGACTTAATAAGTAGCAGGTTGGTACTGATATCATCGATTACCAAAATCTTTTTCATGCGCTGCATCTCTATATTATCTGTAAGGCGAAAGTGTTAAAATAATATTAACCGTATAGGTATCCGCTGCAATCATCTGTTCCAACAGGCTCTGGTTGTTCATGTTGCCCCGTTTTGTGCCCATCTCCCAGTTTAATGTAAAGGCATTTTTTATGCCATATCCACGATTGCTTCCGCTACCTTTTGTAAGTAAAGTAACCTCTGTATCATCAAGGGCAATGGGTGCAGTTTTAGCATAGTTAATAATG
>WGDP01000153.1 GCA_015493215.1 Bacteroidales bacterium
AGAAGTTAATAATTAACCAATCTGCTGTGAGTCGTAAAAACCAATTTAATCTGTGAGCAACAGATTGTTTTCAAATTGAATAAATTAGCACATCATTTTTATTACTTTTGTTTAAAATACCATTTCTTATGAAAAAATATTTACCTTTTTTAATACTGCCACTTATTTTGTTTGTTTCCTTAACAGGAAGATCACAGGGATATTATGATAAAACTTATGATTTCGGAGTTGTTGACCATCCTGTGGCTCTTATTACCGATTCACTGGAAAACGTGTATGTGTGTGGTTGGTACGAAGATGAAAACAATGAAAATGCACGGGCATTTATTTTAAAGACCGATAGCAACGGGCAGGAGGTTTGGCGTGACACATTGGATGTACCTTCAAAATATTTTGCCCTTTGCTTTACCCATAACGGTGATATTGCTTTGGCCGGTAGCCGCAATAACCGTTGTTTTCTCACTTTACATAACAGCCAAACAGGTGCCGAAATTTGGGAGTATGAACAGGCAAACTCTACAGGTTATTGGTTTGCCACGGTAAACGAGGTGCTTGACAGCAGTATTTATAAATTACATGTGGTAAAAACAAAATATGGCCCACACCGTATATGGTATTATCTTTTCGATCCGTTAAATGGAAATTACCTGTTTGATTATAAAGATGTTGTAAATACAATTTATGGGATTACTTATACTTCAATATTAATGGCTCCTGATAAAGTATGGACAGCAGGCGATTTAAATGAGAATGAAGGGTTAGTTGTCTATAAAAATTTTGGGCCGGGAAATTCACTTTATTGGTATTTTGATGCATTGCATATTGCCGGTGTTCAACACTACGGGGATGATTATGGGTGTTCAGTCCATTATTTTTATGATTGGGGTGATTACTACATGGAAGTATTAACAATAAAGTTCGATTTTACAGATGGCTGGGGCAACTCATTTATAATAACTCACAATAACTTTACGGTAACAGGCTCTGATAAATACGAAAACGGCAAGTTTGTTATTACAGGCACCATTGATAACGAGTTGGCTTTGTGGTTTATCGACCACGACTTAACGGAAATGGAAGAGAAAACAATTCCCACTCAATACACCCGTGCCGGTGTTGATGTGGTGGCTTTGCCATCAACGGATATGATATTGATGGGAACCGAGCAGCCTGATACCGGGAGCAATGCCACCGATGTTTTTTTAATGAAATTAGACCAAAATGGATTGGTTTCCACACCTGAGCATCAACAGCGGAAAACCATTTCCGTTTACCCCAACCCCGCAGCCAACCAACTCAGTATTAAAAGCAACGGCCAAAGTTTAAGCCATGCCAAAGCGTACATTGTAAACAGCATGGGGCAAACGGTAAAAACAATAACCAACCTCAATCGTCCCATCGACTTGTCAAACCTTACAAAAGGGCTGTATGTGGTAATGGTGTACGATAACAACAAGTTACTCTCGCAACAAAAGTTTATTAAAAAGTAACGGGTGCGGTGGCAAAACATTTTTGGCCGAGGCCTGCCTGAGGCAGACAAGCCTGCCTCCGGCAGGCTGGCAGGTGCGGCAGAGTCCGGAAAGTTGGATGGTTGTAATGCCAATTGCTTTGATAGCGCCCCGCTTCGGGTTTTTTAGGATTGGAAGCGCCGGAACAAAAACGAGGGCTTAACGGGGGCTTCGCTTAAAGCGAAACCCTCGTTGATGGGTGCAGAATTTCAAGTTATATCTCACGTTGATAGTTGCCGGAAATGGTTACTTTTGCAGCCTTATTATGAAATTAACCGAACCGATAAAAGGAACCATAGCCATTGGCATGTCAGCCATTATGTGGGGTTTTGACGGCGTGGTGTTAACACCGCGATTGTATAACCTCGATGTGGGTTATGTGGTGTTTATGCTTCACATGATTCCGTTTTTATTGATGAATCTGTTCCTTTTCAGACAGTACCACGAACTTAAATATTTTACCAAACAAGATTACATTACCTTTTCGCTGGTGGCTTTGTTTGGCGGTGCCATTGGAACCATAGCCATTGTTAAGGCGCTGTTTCTGGTTCAGTTTCAGCAGCTTTCGGTGGTGGTGCTGTTGCAAAAGCTGCAACCTATTTTTGCCATATCGCTGGCAGCTATTCTTTTAAAGGAGAAGATAAAAAAGAACTTTGTGCTGTGGGCTTCGGTGGCTGTGGTGGCCAGTTATTTTTTAACGTTCGGCCTTAGGCTGCCAAATATCCATACCGATAAAAACACCATTGATGCATCGCTGCTGGCTGTGCTTGCCGCCTTTTCGTTTGGCAGCTCCACGGTGTTTTCGAAAAGCCTGCTTAAGAATCATAATTTTGTAACGGCCACTTTTTTCAGATATGGTTTTACAGCTTTGTTTATGTTGCTGTATGTACTTGTTTTTGGCCAATTGGGGCAGTTGCAGGTTACCACACAATTTAATTGGCTCTTTTTAATTATCATCGGTTTAACCACGGGATCGGGGGCAATCTTTATTTATTATTACGGACTTAAACGGGTTCGTGCCATGGTGGCTACCATCAGCGAGCTGCTTTTTCCTGTTTCTGCCATATTTTTCGATTATATTGTCAATGGGAGTTACCTCTCCCCGGTGCAGTATCTTGCAGCTGTTGTAATGGTTTTTGCGTTGGTGAAAATTACGAGGTAGTCCGGTTGGTTTAGGAATGTACTTTTTGAAGTTGTATAAAGTCAACTACTTATATTAAAACCGGTACGACAGATAAATTCCGTAGTTGTTATAGTCGATGGTTGGAATCACTACTACATTTTTTGTCTTTTTAAAAGGGTTGAAATTTTTTAGCGGTTCAAAATAATATACCAGATTGGTTACCAGTATTCCTATTCCTGCTCCTACCATTACATCCGAAAGCCAGTGGCGGTTGTTTACCATCCTGAAAACCCCTGTGGTGGTTGAAAACAGGTAGCCGCTGTATGCCAAAACCGGTGAGGAGTCGATAAACTCGTTGTAAACCACCGTGGCATTGGTAAAGGCAAAGGTGGTATGTCCCGAAGGGAACGAATGCACGCCGCCATTGGGTCTTGTTTTTGCCGTAATAAATTTTAAACCGTGGGTTATACTGGCTGTAAGTATGTTTGAAATAAGCAGGTATTTTGTTTGGTCGAACCAGTGGTTTTTACTTTTTGCCCCTGCAATATCGGCAATATAAAGTTCGGCAATGGGTGCATACTGCAAATAATCGTCAATATGAAAAACATAATCGTTTCCAACGGCGTTGCGAAGATTGGTTTGCAGGTTTTTTTCAAAGGTGCTGCCGCTTATAATTGAGCCGGCTGCAATAAGAGAAAGGGGTAAAATGCTTTGTCTTATTACATGTTTTCGGTGAATGGTGTCGCTATTTTGCGCATGCAGGGTTGTAAACGAAAGGAATGCAACTGCTATTGCTAAAATTTTTTTTCTCATCTATTATTAATCTTGTATTTTACTGTTATAACTGATTTTATGTTTTGTCTTCCGATAACTATCGGGAATGATTGCTTCGCTTCAAAAAGGTCGCCAAAACAGATGCCCTCTTTTTTCATCACCCCGAGTTTCGCTCGGGGCTATTAACATTAAACCCTTTCGGGATTCCTACATCTTCCCACTGTGTGCTTTTATTATCGGTTGGGCTATGTGTAGTGCGGGTTTTTGAAACGATTATTTTTTGATTTAGAACTATTTTTATTTCTTGCTATAATATTCATATTTAGCACTTTATCCGCATTACGTATAGCCTTTGTTACCGCCTTTTTATTCTTCAATTATTTCTTTTACTTTTCTTTTTAGTTCCTCTGTATCAGGCAAATACAGTTGATATTTTGAAACAAGTAATTTTGATGTATCATTAAGCATTGCATATTCAACCATAATTTCATCTTTCTCTTCTGTAAGAATTATTCCTATCGGTTGATTATCGTTTTCATCATTCACTTCTTTTTCATAATATCCTAAATAAAGTTTCATTTGACCGATATGTTCGTATTCAACTTCTCCGATTTTCAAATCAATCAGCACATAACGTTTTAGTTTTGTATGGTAAAATACTAAATCTACTTTGTAATGTCTGTTATTCAACGTAATTCTTTGTTGTCTGCCAACAAAGGCAAATCCTTTTCCCAATTCAAGTAAAAATTTTTGCAGATTATTTATAATTGCTTTTTCAATATCACTCTCGGTATATTCATAATTTTCAGGTATTCCTAAAAATTCAAAAACATAAGGGTCTTTTGTTAAATCATTTTCTGAATTTATTATCTGTCCTTTTTTAGAT
>WGDP01000154.1 GCA_015493215.1 Bacteroidales bacterium
ATCGTGTGGAAGAGATTGTTAAACGCGAAAACATTAAAATTGCCATTCTCACGGTTCCGCCCAACCGGGCTGTTGAGGTTGCAAAAAAGCTGGTAGATGCCGGAATTAAAGGAATACTAAATTATACTTCCACCCCCATTAATGTGCCCGATAATGTATTTTTGGATGAGTACGACATGATTACCACTATGGAAAAAGCTGCTTTTTTTGTTAAAATGAACGAGATGAAATAAAATGGAGTATTACCGTTGCTTTGGCCAGTTTGCTGTTTTTATTGTTGTTGTACCTTATATCCGCAAGTTACCCATTATTTAAGGAAAAAAATTTGTCGAGACAAAATAAAGTATTAACTTTGTAATTACTTTTAAAAAAACAGACAAATGGAAATACCAATAATTCAAATCGGCAACTCAAAAGGGCTTCGACTTTCAAAAACGCTGTTAGAAAAATATAATTTTAAGGATAAAGTCGAACTTATTCTTGAAAAGGGTTATTTGATTTTAAAACCGGTTCCAAGTCCAAGGAAAGGCTGGGAAGAATCGTTTAAAAAAATGAATGCAGAAGGAGATGACCAGCTGTTGTTTGATGATGTTTTTGAAAATGAAAATTTGGACGAATGGATTTAAGGCAATATCAATTAGTCCTTGTTAATTTGGACCCAACAATTGGAAGTGAGATAAAAAAAACAAGGCCATGTGTAATAATTTCTCCGGATGAAATGAATAAATATCTTCGGACACTTATTGTTGCACCCATGACAACTAAGTCGAGGAAATATCCAACACGCATAAAAGTAAAACACGATGAAAAGCAAGGTTTGGTTGTAATAGACCAAATAAGGACTATTGATAAACAAAGAGTAATCAGAGATTTCGGAAAACTATCACAGACAGAAATAAAGAAATTAAAATCAGTTATTAAAGAAACATTTGTGGATTGAATTGAAAAAAAACAATGGGTAACAGCGGCGCATAGTGCATGCCTCAGGTAGTTGATGTTTAGATAAATAGTTGTACTTGAAGGACGTAGAAATTAAAAAAAATTGAAGTAAAAAAGCGGCACGTATCATAGCTGCAAACCGCTACATCGTAACAAAAAAAAGGAAATCTGTCGTACAGTTGGTTTTTGCCAACATACAAAGCCTGTGTTAAAAAAACCAAAGGAACTGAATTTTCCCAACGTTTTTAGTAGTAATTTCAAATCATTTAAGTTAGATGAGCATCGAAAATCAAGATTGGAATTTCCTTAACCGTTTAAAACGACAGCCCGATAAATCGAGTTTTTATTACTGGTATAAAACGGTACAATTATTGACAAATAATAATGATATTTAAAAAACCACGCACATGAAAAACAGACTTTTACTTTTAAGTTTTTTCCTAACAGCTTCATCGCTTTTTGCTCAGTATCAGAATATTATTATCGACAATACGGGTTCGCCCGAAGAGCCGTCCATCATGATTAATCCGAAAAATACCAATCAACTGGTAGCCGGTTCAAACATCGATAATTATTACTATTCGGAAGATGGGGGCTTTACGTGGACAAAGGGAACGCTGGTTTCGCCCGGAAATGGTGTTTGGGGCGACCCTTGTATAATTGTTGATACGGCAGAAAGTTTTTACTTTTTTCACTTGGCAAATCCTCCCGGAGGAGCATGGATTGACAGGATTGTGGCTCAAAAGTTTGATTTTGCAACCCACAGCTGGACTGACGGAACTTACACCGGCCTGAATGGCGATAAAAATCAGGATAAAGCCTGGGCGGTGGTTGACAGCGCCAACAACAACATTTATGTAACCTGGACACAATTTGATGATTACGGTTCGGGCAACCCCAACGACAGCAGTATTATTTTGTTTTCAAAATCGGTTGATGCCGGCGAAACCTGGAGTACTCCGTTGAGGATAAACAAAGTTGCCGGCGATTGTATCGACAGCGATAACACCGTGGAAGGTGCTGTGCCGGCAGTGGGTCCCAACGGCGAGTTGTATGTTGCCTGGGCAGGGCCGGAAGGGATTGTGTTTAACCGCTCAATGGATGAAGGAGATACATGGCTTGACGATGATATCTTTATCAGCGACCAGCCCGGCGGTTGGGATTATAATATTCCCGGAATATACCGCGCCAACGGCCTGCCGGTTACCTGCTGCGACGTGAGCCACTCACCGTACAGAGGTACCATTTATGTTAACTGGACCGACCACCGTAGCGGCGATAACGATACCGATGTTTGGATTGCCAAATCAACCGATGGAGGTAATACCTGGTCATCGCCCATAAGGGTTAACGACGACCCTCCCGGAAAAGAGCAGTTTTTTAGCTGGATGGCCATCGACGGAGCTAACGGCAATGTTTATGTGGTTTTTTACGACCGCAGAAATTATAACGACAACAACACCGATGTTTACATTGCCCGGTCGGTTGACGGTGGCGAAACATTTCAGAATATTATGGTTAGCGAGTCGCCGTTTTTGCCCTATAGCGGTGTGTTTTTTGGTGACTATACTAACATAACCGTTTACGATGGTAAAGTGCGACCCATTTGGGCCAGATTGCAAAATGGTTCGCTGTCGGTGCTCACAGCCATTGTTGATATCGCCGTGGGCGAAAATGAATTGATAGCCGACAATGCCAGGCCATTCAGTATGCAGCAAAACTATCCCAACCCTTTTAACGAATCAACCACCCTTGCCTATAAGCTAAACAAACCCACCACCGTTACCCTTTCGGTTTGCGATATGTTGGGACGCACAGTGGTTGAGCTAATCAGCAATCAATATAAAACCGCCGGAAAATATATCGAACATTTCGATGCATCACAATATCATTTAAAAGCGGGCGTTTATTATTTTGTTTTAAACACCGGCCTCGGTTCGCGAACACAAAAAATGTTATTGGCCGATTAATACACCGGCTTATGTATATTTGCCGCAAGTTACTGTTTTGTTAATTTATACTTATGGAAGATAAAGAGCGCTTTAACCTGATAAAAACCATCCGAAACATTGCCCGGGAAGAAGGGGCTGACAGCATTACGATAGACAAACTTGAAGTTAATCCTTCCATTGAGAAATCAACACTGAAAAGGTATTTTACTGATGATGAAGAGGTTGCCAGAGGAATTTTTCAGAATGAGCAACAGGCTTTTGAAAAAATTTTCAACGACGAACATTTTGAAAGCAACAACTCCATCGATATGCTGCTGGCTGTTAGCAGACTCATTGCAAAAAATTTTAGCTATCTCACCCCTTCATTGTATCATCACTATCAAAAAAAGTATCCCGATATTTTTCGAGGCTATTTTAACAACAGGGCAAATTCGGTTTTTAACAGAATACGCGAAAACCTAACAAATGGTATGCAACAGGGCTATTACCGCAACGACCTAAGTGTAGAGCTGGTAGCAAGAGGTTACATCAGCCGAATGATTGATTTATACAACCCGGCAAATTTTCCTGCCGAAAACTTTTCGTTCGATGCATTTTTTAACCAGATGTTTGAAACCTTTGTGCTCAGCATAGTTACCGAAAAAGGAAAACGCTATTGGGAAACCAAACGATTGAAACAATAGAGGTTTTATCAAACCAAAGGACACTGATTATTATGATTATTATGGTTTGGCTGATTTACTTCTCTTATCATAAACACTCGGTTTAATAAGTGTACTATTTCAGGATAATACCACATCAAAATGAGCAATATGCCTCTAAATAGTTTAGCGCATTAAATTTAACCCGGTTGCGTGATATCTGCAAAAAATGCCTCCTTTTTCAGGTATCTTGAAAAGACAATATAATATCTTTGCCTCTTTTAAGTTATTAATAAAGTTTACTGCAAGTTGATACCAAATTTGGATAATGAAGTTTTTAAACACAAGATATAGTTTCCTGTTATTTTTATTGATAATTTTTACACCTGCTTTTTTGCAGGCACAAACGGCCACCGTTAAAGGCTTGATTACCGACGAGGCCGGTAAGCCGGTGGAGTTGGCCAACATTGCCATTAAGGGTCAACCCGGTGGTACAACCTCAAACCGAAAAGGACTTTTCACCCTGGAAGTGCCTGCCGGAAAAAAAATTGTTGTTGCGGTTTCGTACATTGGCCTTGCCCGCGAGGAGGTGCCGCTGCAACTTAAACAAGGAGAGGTAAAAACCATAACCGTCAACCTTAAAAGCTCCACCACAACCCTGCCGGGATTGGAAATTAAAGACGAAAAACTTCGTACCGAAGGATTGGTAAGGC
>WGDP01000155.1 GCA_015493215.1 Bacteroidales bacterium
GATAAATATGTAAGAGGATACTTTATTGTGTCAATGTTTTTCTTTGCGCTTTTTTTTCTAATATCTAACTTATATCAAAGTTCGGACGGAATAAAATCAGCGCAAAAAAAGATACAAAAGGAGTATCTTATCCAAAATAGAGTTTTCCAAAAAACGGCTAAGGATATTTTTCAGGCACTGGAAATCGACAGCCTGCTTTCGTGGGATAACCTTGCGCCTCTAATAAAGGATAAAAGCATTGGTTGTTACATTTTAAAATATGATTCACTCAGGTTTTGGAATGACAACGATATAAATCCTTCAGATATTTACAAAGTTAAAAATAAAACAACCGGGATTTATCATTTCGAACATGGCTGGTATTTTGCTTATTTAGAAAAAAGTGATGACTGGAAAATATTTCTGTTTAAAAACATCCGGCAGCAATACTCAATCTCAAACCACTATCTGCAAAACAACCGGGAAGCGTTAGCCGAAGGTAGTTCCAAAATACACTTTACACAGGATACCCTTGCTGCCCGGCTGCTAATTAAAGGAATTTCAGGAAAAGCAGTAATAGGTATTAATGCAGATGAAAAAAGCACTGAAAATAATACTACCGCTTCGTTGCTGTTCTATTTTTGGCTTGCGGGTTGGTTGTTTTTTGAATTGATAATTCTCAGGCTACATTCAATATTAATAAAAGGAGTCAACACGTACTACAAAGTTTTATTTGCTTTAATTGACATCGCACTATTGTTTGTGATTGTATGCCTTTGGTTTGTACCAAAAACAATTGAACACTCATTTTGGTTTGAAAATTGGCACACGCTATTACCAGGTATTAACACTCGAGGTATGGCTGTTACTTTTGTTTCAATGCTGCTAATGTTTGCTTTATATATTGCTAAAAACAATAAAAAACACCCTTTACCACTGTATATCAATAACTTACAGTTGTTTTTAGTGTCTATGTTTCAGTTTGTTACGGTTTTCTTTTTATTATTTGTTTTTAGGCGGTTCTACGGCTTCAACCTGAAACCTCATGACAACGCAATAGGGTTTTTATTTAGACGCGATATTGTTGAGCTATATTTTATTTCAGCATTGGTAATCTCCCTTTGGCTCCTACAAACAGTAATGCTACGAAATTTAGTTTTAAAACCATTTCAGATTTTACTTTTTTCAGGTTATACACTGATATTTAGCCTTGTAATGTTCCTGATTGTTAAAGTGTCGCCGCTCTTTTACGTGTCGGTATTTTTTACTCAAATACTGTTTTTACTTATTGTTAACTTTACTGCCCGCGATCAAAATTTAATTTTTCTTCGCTACCTGTTAATTACCGTGTTGATGGCTTTGAGTTTTTCAGTTATTATAAACAGTAGTTATTCCAGACTAAAAAATCAATTTCATTTACAAATTGTTAAGACCTTAATTATCAACCGCGATTCCACGCTTGAGAACCGTTTTATGGCAACAGCCAAACGTATAGATAATGATAACAATATTGAACAGTTTATAAAAAGGGGATTGCCCGATGATTCTGTAAAACAATATTTAAATAACATTTACTTCGATCACAAGTTTGGCAACTACTATGTTCAGCTTACCATCTGTCACGATAGTGATTTGTTAGAGGTGAATCCCAATGGCGAATTGGTTAATTGTAAAGAATATTTTAACAATATTAAAAATGAACCCGGTAACAAATTGGTCAATCCCAATTTGGTGGTTATGAATCAGGAAGCCGAGAGTCGTTACTATCTTGGGGAGATATATCTGGGTTCCGACAGCCTTTCATCTTCTACGCTTTATGTGGAGATGTTTTCATCCATCGTACCTTCGGGCCTTGGTTATCCCGAACTTCTTGTGGACAACAGCAATCAAATTGACCTTACGGGATATTCCATTGCAAAATTTCATCGTAACCAGTTGGTTTACAAAGTTGGAGAGTATGACTATCACGGAAATTATTCCCTTTTGCAGCCGTGGCCGAACGATCACTTTTTCTATTTAAACAACTATTTACATTATAAACTACGATTAAACAACTCTGATGTGTTGGTGGTTAGCAGGCCGGTACGATCGTATGC
>WGDP01000156.1 GCA_015493215.1 Bacteroidales bacterium
ATAAAAAAGAGGTATTAAAATTAAAAAAAGAAAAAAATGCCATCATATTGGCACATTTTTATCAAATACCCGAAATTCAGGATATTGCCGATTATGTTGGTGATAGTTTGGGCCTGGCACAAAAAGCTTCACAAGCCAATGTTGATATCATTGTTTTTGCCGGCGTTCACTTTATGGCCGAAACGGCAAAGATATTAAATCCCGAGACAAAAGTACTTTTACCTGACCTGGAAGCAGGATGTTCGCTGGCCGACTCAGCCCCTTTGGAGGAATTTAAGGCTTTTAAAGCCAACTATCCCAATCATATTGTAATTTCGTATATTAATACCACAGCAGCTGTAAAAACCGAATCGGATGTAATTTGTACTTCTGGTAATGCGGTACAAATTGTTGAATCGTTTCCAAAGGATCAGAAAATTATTTTTGCTCCCGACAGAAATTTGGGAGGTTATGTAAACAGCGTTACCGGCCGTAATATGGTATTGTGGAATGGTGCCTGCGAAGTACATGATATTTTAAATACCGAATCAATTATTAAATTGAAAGCTGACAACCCTGATGCACTGTTAATTGCACATCCCGAATGCCAGGCTCCGGTGTTGGAACTGGCTGATTATGTTGGATCAACCACAGGAATGTTGAAATATGCCCGGCAGAGTACCGCTAATAAAATTATTGTAGCCACCGAAACCGGTATTTTACATCAAATGCGTAAGGAATCGCCGGACAAACAATTTTTAATTGTTCCAACCAACGAAACCTGCTCGTGTAACGACTGTCCTTACATGAAATTAAATACAATGGAAAAGCTGTATCTTGCATTAAAAAACGAACAACCCGAAATTATACTTGACCCCGATGTTATGAAAAAAGCCAAAAAACCCATTGATAAGATGTTGGAAATATCGCGTAAACTGAAACTCATTTAAAAAATAATTTACTACTGCACATTTTTGTTAATTTAGCCCTATGAAAAAAAGCCTTTTTATCATACTATTTTTAACGGTTGGTTTGTTTTTTTCCTCCTGTTCCGACAAGGTTTTGTTTACAAAACAGATGCAGCAGGATTTGTACATGAATGAAATTAATTTAAAGAGCGTTCAGTTTTACAATTCAAAAAAAATAGTGCTCAAACGCAACTTAAGCCTTGAACAAACCAAAGTTAGCAAAGGAAGAATACGGTTTAAAAACGGACAATATACCGAAGAAATAATCATTAAAAAACATACTCCGGGTGTGGCGGTTGACAATGGTAAAAAATATCTTGATATAGCATTTGAAAAAGGACATCGCCGGTACATTAAATTTATTTTAAATCCCGAGGACTATTTTCAGTTGTCGGCCAAAAACTGGGAAGACAACTACGGAAAAATAACCTACGATACACTTGAATATTACATATTACCCGGAGGTGCCAAAGCTTTGCTTGAAGTGAGTAAAGAAAACATCAAAGATTTTGAAAAGAAAACACGTACCCTTAAGGGCATAAAAATTGAACATTGAGTATAAAAGTAAAATCCATATTTTATCTTTTTTTTTGGTTGATGATATTCAGTTCGTCAGCGGTGGCACAAAATGTAAACGATACCATTAATCCAAATGGTTTTAATGTGTTTCATTATTCAAACGGTGTTGTTTCGAGTAAGGGATTTATGCGCAATGGCAAGCCCGATGGCTATTGGAAAAATTACTATGAAACAGGTATTTTAAAATCGGAAGGCAATCGTAAAAATTTTCAGCTCGACAGTTTATGGCGGTTTTACAACGAAGAGGGCAAACTTACCCTGGAAATTAATTACAAACAGGGTAAAAAAAACGGTTATCGAATTACCTATAATCCCACGGGTATTTCAAAAGAAAACTTTGTAAACGATGTTAAGCAGGGTTATTCCTATTTGTTGGATTCAACGGGAAGGGTGTTGATGGAAATACCTTTTAAGGATGGATTGGAAAACGGCCTGGCACGCGAGTTTAATAAGGATGGTATTATCATTCAGTTAATTACCTATAAAAAAGGGTATGTGGTCAGTCGCGAACGTATCAATCGTTACGATGCCGATAACAAGCCGCAGGGCAAATGGAAATGGTTTTATGATGATGGCACCTTAAAGGAAGAGGGAACTTTTAACCACGGACTTAAAAACGGTTATTTTAAGCAATACGATAAAGAGGGTAACCTTACATCGGTTGCCAAATATGTAAATGGCGAAAAGGAGCATAAGGTAGAGGAGTTATCAAAGCTTGATGTTAAAACCGATTACTGGCCCAACGGAAAACCCAAAGTAATAGCTTCGTACAAGGAAGGTGTTCCCGAAGGAGTTCGCCGCGAGTACAATAAAAAAGGAGAAGTTGAAAAATCCTATATTTTTCATAACGGTAAAATTATTGCTGAAGGTATTTTTACCGAATCGGGAGAGCATCAGGGATTGTGGAAGGAGTATTACGAAAATCACAGCTTAAAATCGGAAGGCCGTTATCAAAACGATAAAAAAACCGGTAATTGGAAATATTACTATCCCAACGGTCAACTGCAGGAAACCGGAGTTTATGATAACGGCAACATCGAAGGCAAATGGTTGTGGTATTATCCTTCGGGAAAGTTACTGCGCGAAATGAGCTATTATCAGGGTAAACGCGATGGCGATATTGTTGAATATGACGAATCCGGTAAGGTTGTTTTAAAAGGAGAATACATAGAAGATAAGCGCGAAGGAAAATGGATTTATCAAACCGGCGATGCCAAAGAAGAAACCGACTACAGCAATGATTTAAAAAACGGATGGGACAGAATTTATTCAACCGACGGCACTTTGCTGTACGAAGGAAAATATATTGATGACAACCCCAACGGCATTCATAAATGGTATTGGCCCAACGGCAAACTTAAAAAGGAAGGGCGATACGTAATGGGCATTAAAACCGGCGACTGGAAAACTTACACCGAAACCGGCGAACTCTTTTTGGTAATCACCTATCAAAACGGCAAAGAAATTAAATACGACGGAGTTGGGGTTGATTGATGTTTTATCAAGTTGTTTTTCTTCACGCCATGCCGTGAAGAGTAAATGGCAAATAATCTGTTGCCGGCGCTAAGGTAGGGAAATTGTTGGATTATATCATAATATGAAACTAACTCCCGTATATTTTCATACTTTTGTAACTACAATAATTTATTTATCTTTTTAATTATGGAACAATTAATTCTGAATATAAAAGACAGCAGCAAACTATCTTTCCTGATGCAACTTATTAAACAATTTGATTTTGTTGAAGTGGAGAAGGTAAAAAAGAAAAAAAAATCGGATAAATATGATTTTTTTAACTCAGCTGGTTTATGGGCTAACAGGGAAATAAATGCGAAAGAACTTAGAAAACAGGCATGGGACAGGACAAAATAGTACTTTGCGATACTGACGTTATCATTGAGTTTTACCGGAATAACCCTGATATTATTTCGGAACTTAAAACAATTGGACAGGAAAATATTGCAGTTAGCACCATAACTGCCGGCGAACTTATTTACGGTGCATTAAACAAAAAGGAACTCAGTCAGATAAAAAAAGATCTTAAATATCTTAACATTCTTAACATAGACAAAAGAACCTGTGATACATTTCTAAATATTATGGATAAATACGTGTTAAGTCACAAGCTTGCCTTACCCGATGGTTTTATTGCCGCTTCTGCAATGGTTCACAATATTGAGCTTTATACCCTGAACATTAAGGATTACAGGTTTATTGACGGGTTAAAGCTTTATAAAAAGTAAAACCCAAAACAAACCCCACGCTCGTTTGGGTTTGCAACCCAAACGTCTTATTACATAAAATCTATGTCCATTAAAACATCCATATCTGAATAATTCCTTGCATTGCTGTATAAATAACCTTTAGTATTTTCCACTACAGGCGCTAAGGTAGGGAAATTTTGTTGGATAGCAAAAACTGAAATACAACTCCCGTACGAATTCAATAGCTATTGGGTTGTGCGGGAGAGTGGGTAATACGAAAGGTGTTAATGCCTTTAAAATTAATCTATTAGTAATCAGTCAGATTACAAATCTGACCGAGCTTTGGTAATAGTATATGTTGTAATTCGGGTTGCAAACCCGAATTAGCGGGGGATTCAGATATTACCTCATTTGTAAAAATATGTTATGCCCTTATCAAATAAAAACTGGGTGCATTGAAAATCTACATCTACTTTAGTTAATTTTGTTTTATCTTGCCACTTTCTTCTTTTTGATCCCACCCGTATTATTCCAACTTCTATTTCCTTGTCATTAAGTTTCTTGATTAAAATCGTACCTGTTGAAATTACGGAAAATGGATATTTACGTGGCAGAATAGACCATATTTCATAATCATAACCACGTTCTAAAACAGCCATATTCTTCGTAGAAGACTCTAACGATTCTATTTGAATAAATAATTTTTTTTTGGTGTATTTGTTAATCTGGTCAGCGCTTAATGATAATGAGCCGTTTTTATTACAAATACCTGCTAATATAGAACCTTTTTTTGATTTTACATCATCTATATAAACATAAGCAAACATATTTGGTGTACTATCTTTGTGAAGCGCTTTGATAACTACTAATGAATCATTTCTCCTGTATCGCTTAACTTTAGAAATTTGTTCTGATATGGAATTACATGGCAGAAGGTGATATATACCTCTTTTATTTGCTTTGTATTTCCCTTTCCCAATAGAAAATGAGCGAAATCCATCTTGATTGCTAATCCTAAATTGAATAGTATCGTTATAAAAACAAACGAACTCATCGGTTTTTTCATTAACATACACTCCATCACTTATACCCTGTGCTTCGATCAAAGTTTGAGTCAGGAAAATAAGATAAAAAACTATAGAAAATCTCATAATTAATTTTATTTTAGTGTGGATAAAATGTCCAAAATCCAGCAGTTTTAACGCCCATAATATGCTTTAGATCATATGTTGAATAAGGAACCATTCTAACCTACGCTCGTTTGGGTTTGCAACCCAAATGTCTTATTAAATATATTCTATGTCCATTAAAACATCCATATCTGAATAATTCCTTGCATTGCTGTATAAATAACCTTTAGTATTTTCCACTACAGGCGCTAAGGTAGGGAAATTGTTGGATATCATAAACTGAAAAACAACTACCGCACGAATTCAATACCTATTGGATATCGTGCGGGAGAGTGGGTAATACGAAAGGTGTTAATGCCTTTAAAATTAATCTATTAGTAATCAGTCAGATTACAAATCTGACCGAGCTTTGGTTAGCGTTAGATATTGATTTCATTTATTTTTTTTGTAATCTCTTTTATCTGTTCCGAATTTAAATTACCTGATTTCGAATTAAGAAATGACAAGATTGCCTGTTTTAAATAATTACCGGCAACTTTGTTTTTTTTACTTGTTTGTTTTATAATTTCAGATAAACAACCATTTGGAATATTAATTAACCCATAAATTAAATAACCAATATGATGCTGGTTATTATACTCAAAACTATCTTCAGATAACATGTTATTAACAAAATAGTTAGAAAGCAGTTCAGAACACTTTGAAAAATTTACACGGCAATATTCAACCATTAAGAAAAATGCACGGCCTGTTTTATTTTTAAGATGATATTTAATAAACGAATTGTAAAGTTCATCAGGCTTTTTATAATTTAGCTTAAGCATCGCCATAACAATATCTTCTTTCCAATCTGTATCTTTGGTTTCATAAAACATATGATAAACCCTTTCCAATTCAGGGGCTACCTTAAACTGATTTGCTTTTACAATTACCTGCAAACATAAAGACCAGAGGCCGTTTTTATTACTCGCTATTTCTCTTATGCAGAAATCAATAAAGTCTTTCTTTTCTTTTCCTTCAACTCTATTTAAATTTACTGCCAATTGTTTAATCATTGCGCGTCCACTATCCTTATATAGTTTAAAATCTCTTTCAAATTCATTAATAATATTCAGAATCTCTTTATCTTTCATATTACCATATTTTTGTTACAGTTAATTTGTACGTTCCACTCGGTTTATATACTCCATTATACAAAATTTCCCAACCACCGCCACCATGGCCATAAACGTTACTATTAACTTGCCTGATAATTTGAATGTTAGATAAATTATAATTCGGATCAGATGTACTTATTTCAATCCTATATCTAGGCACCCTTGGTAAGTCTAAATCATACGTGGCTGTCAATCTGTTTAGTTCCCCATCTGGTGTAAGGTGCAATGTTTTTCCTTTTATACCCAATTCATTCCAATTATAGGGATCGTCATATGTATAATGATATAACTTATTGGGGATTCTCAATTCTGAAAGATCATCATAATTGCTATTAAAATAATCAATCCCTTTCGATGGCATCGGAGTAATCGGATGCAACTCTTTTCCTGTCCACGGATCTAATCCCCTTTGTTTAGCATATCCGTATCCCGCAAAAGCCCCTGTAGCAAAACCGATACCTCCACCCCAAAGGGCACCTTGGCCCGCTCCTTCCCAAAAATCACCACCGTTCATTGCTGACATAGTACCTCCACCAATAGCGCCCCCAATTGTACCCATTGCTCCTTGCGTTATTGCCTCCTGTAAAACAGGACTGTTGGTAATACTTGATGTAATATTACTCACGTAAGGGCCTGCTATGGAACCAAGCCCCATGGTTACGGTTGCAAATGCTGCAGAAGTAATAGCGCCTTGGGCAACCGCTCCTGCATCAATAGTGCCAGTGGAATAATAACTCGCTAAAGCTGCATTTCCGGCGCCCATTAAGGCAGCGGAACCTATGGGTGAAATATATGTTGATACTGCTCCGCTAACAAAACCAACTCCAAAGTAAGCTAACCCTTGCCCAAAATTATGAATATTACCAAGGTTAGATAATACGTTAATGCCTCCTCCTATTACTCCAAGTACTGCATCATCAACTATCCATATTTCCCCACTCGGATCCGTATATTTAAGCGGATTATTCAGCGCATAGCTATAACGGTTAAAGTTTTGGCTGTTTTCTGTATTTTGCACAAAGGGGTCGGGGCTGAGCATGCGGCCGAGGCGGGGGTCGTACAGGCGGCCGTTCATGTTGATTAAATCATACACATCCATTTGCTGATGGCCGGTGTAGCCACGGTCGAAAATATAGGAAGTGGGTACGTTGTTGTAAGTCCAGTCGGTGGGGTTACGGCGGCGGCCCCCCGCCTCCATTTCATTACGGACGGGCAAGCATGAGCCAAAGCTAAGCTTTTCCACCACATTTCCCAGCTCGTTGGTAATGGTTTGGTAGGAACTAAACATGCTGTTTTTTCCGGTGCTGTTCATTTCGTAAATGGCAAATAATCCGTTGCCGGCGCTAAGGTAGTGAAATTGTTAAAACAATAGTTGTATTGGGGAAAAATTGGAGATTGCTCCCACGCGAATCCGATATCTATCGGATTCGCGTGGGAGCAGTGGGTTTATTGACTATAGTCTAAAACACTCACAATAATTGGAATAAAAATTAGTGGAATAATTAGCAATATGAAAATGACTAATCCATACAGATTTTTTTCTTTTTTACTTTGATTTCCCCAATTCTCTTTGTAAATATCATATTTGTTTTTAAACTTAAAATCATTTAAAAATGCAATCGCTAAAATAAATATAACGTAAAAAGGTTTAAATTTATCCATTACAATTTGTCTTTCTGACTGCTCATAGAATTCCATAAAGAAAAAACCCAGAATATCTGTTAGAATCAAAGCTTGTGACAATGAAACAAGTATTGATGCCCCATAAGAAATCTTTCCCTTTTTTTCAAACCTGAAGTACCAAGTTGCTAACCTATAATACATATAGGGATATATATTAAAACCTTTCATAACAAATTTATTTTCAATAAAGACGTATAGGATCTGTATCCCAATGTTCATCCACAAAAACGCCAACCCTATCAGTTAAAGAAGTTCCTGTCATCAATAATACTCCTATGTCAACTGCACCATATGCCCAACCAACATAAGGAATAAATGTTGCACCACTCAGTAATATTCGTGCACCATCACCAGCAGTAAGAGTTCCGTCCGAAGAAACAGAATAAATTGTAAGTCCAACTCCAACTAAACCAAATTTCTTAGTTACAGAATTGCCAAAATCAACGATATCAGCATTTTTAACTGTTCCGCTTAACCGTTTAATTAATTCTGTAGTTACATGAACTGAACCACCTGTCACAGCAAGACCAAGAGCGGCCTTTTCGGAATTACTAAAACGATCATCAAGACCCCTACCATTTTCACCCCCTTCCGCCTGTTTCATTGCCTCGGTACCATTTATGTTTTGAACCGGATTGGCAATTCCCGGAGAACTGTAGCTGGTGTTGTAACTGTAATAATCATCGTAATAGCTTGGGTTGGAAACATAATTATCGGGAGCGGAGTAGCTTACGTTATTAAAAAAGCCGGAGTAATCTACTTCTGTGCTGCCGGATGACCCTGAACCTATCATATTGTTAAAAACGGTGCTGTTCATTTCGTATATGGCAAATAATCCGTTGCCGGCGCTAAGGTAGGGAAATTGTTGGAGTATATTCATAATATGAAACCGACTCCCACGCGAGTGCGGAAATAATTTTACTCTTTTTTTTGTCTAAACAAATAATGATTTATCGGTTCAACTTACTATTTTTGTGAGCTGTTTAACAATTAATTAAAAAT
>WGDP01000157.1 GCA_015493215.1 Bacteroidales bacterium
CACGGTAATTGTTTGGAATATTCCCAGTTCATAATATATCGTGAGTTTCCGTCGCGGGTGGGAAAAATATAGAGTGGCAAGGCAAAAATCATGGCTACCGTACCATCGTTAAAATATTTAGGATGCGCAAACAACTGCGACCATCCCGGCAGGGTAACATTTCCCACATGCAATGGCGACCGCGTTAGCCATGCCAGTGCCAATAATATAAAATCAACCAACACAACGCGCTCCTCAAAAGAGGGTTTTCCCAAAGCTCTGTATTGATTGCGAAATGTATCTTTGCTAATGTTAACACCCTTTAAATGACGCGAATACATTATGTAAAGCAACAGCCACGTGGTTACAAACAGCGCTGCTGAAATGGGTATCGCAAAAACAAACCAGTCCACAAAGTTAATTTCTGGCCCTTGCGGAAACATTATCTGAAATATTTTGGTAAACATGGGATTGGGGGGTGTCCCCACCAGCGTAGCCACACCGCCAATTGATGCGCTGTAAGCCACGCCAAGCAGCAATCCGATAACAAATCTGTCAGCCTTTTTGGCACCAATGCTCTCTTGCAGTTTATCAGCCACCGAAAGTAAAATCGGCAGCATCATCATGGTGGTAGCCGTGTTTGAAATCCACATGGATAAAAAAGCCGAAGCAAACATAAAACCAAGTAAAATATTAACCGGTTTTGTGCCGGTAATCATCAAAATACGCAAGGCGATACGTTTGTGCAGGTTCCATCGCTGCATGGCCAAAGCCACCATAAAACCACCAAGAAAAAGAAATATGATATGGTTTACATAGGTCTGTGAAACAGCCTTTCCGTTCATAATGCCCAAAACAGGATACAAAACCACCGGCAAAAGGGCTGTAACAGCAAGCGGCACCACTTCAAAAACCCACCAAATTGCCATAAGCAACGCCACTGCAAGCATGTTGGTGAGAACCGGTTTTTGCGGGTCGAGGTTTACAAAAAACAGGGTTAGAAAAAATACAATGGTTCCAAGCCAAAAGCCAAAAATCCTGATTCGCGGTATTTTTGAGGTACTTTCCATAAGTGCCTCGCAAATTAGCTCTTTTTATAATAAATTGCAAAAAAAGAACCGATTATTTTTATTCGGTTTTTAGGGCTAAGCTAATTTTCTATTTTGATGCGCTAATGATTTCATTAAACAAAATAGGACACTGATTTTTAAAATTCTTATGATTTGGCTGATTTTTCTTTCATATAATAACAAGCAGTCCTATTAAAAAGGGAGAAAGAGTTTTTGAACACATTAAAACTATATAGTGATAGTTTTATACAGCAATATATCTAAATGATAGGTTTTGGATTTTAACAACTTCATTTTCAAATTTGCCCGAGTTCAATCATTTTAACAATGGTTTCGATGGTTTTGTCGCGACCTTGCGGGTCGTACCGCACCTTTAAGTTGTAACCCCATATTCGTGCAAACGCCTGATAAAAAAAGGCTGAAAAGCTGCCTCGCAGCTGCTGCACCAAATTATAGGATGTTTCACCGGTTTCACGGTCAATCAGTTTTAACAAAATTTTTCCCTGCGTAAATGTCAGATCCTTTAATTGGCCGCCATACTCTTCATTAATCTCTTTCTCAGCGCGTTTCATAAGCTTTTTGCGTTCGCGGTCATTTTTTGCCTGCTGCAACAGCTTATCATATTCTCTAAGCTTTTTGCCTGCCAGCTTTGCGTACGGATACACTTTTTTAACATTTTTCACCAGACGCGTCAACCGTCTTCTGCCCCTATATGTCCTTGGTATGCGTAATGTAAATATCTCCACTTCATCAAGGTTGATTTGCGGAATGGTGTCACCGTTCACCACTTCGGCACCCAGCACAATTATCTTTTGTCCGTAGCCATACGCCAGCGAAAACACCATCATAATAATCAGAAACACCTTCTTCATAGTTGTTCTGTTTCAAAGATTATGCCTAAATATTATACCATCAACCTGCCGTCAAAGGTAACGCAAACCATAATTCCAAATATATAAATTGTCCAAATAAACATAAAAACTAATTTTGTACCTCCATGGAATTAAATCTGCCCAAATACGAATTTTCATTGCGAAAGCATTCCGGTTCAACCGAAATATTTGATGCCTTGCGAAAAAAATATGTTGTTCTTACCCCCGAAGAGTGGGTTCGCCAGCATTTTATTCGCTACCTAATCGATGAAAAAGGTTTTCCGGCTTCGTTAATTGCCATCGAAAAGGGACTTACGGTAAACGGAAAACCCCGCCGGTTTGATGCAGTGGCTTACAACAACCACGGCGAGCCGTTGGTACTTTTGGAATTTAAAGCTGCCAACGTAAAAATTACTCAAAAAGTTTTCGAGCAAATTGCAACCTATAATCAAATATTAAAAGTTAAATACCTGATTGTCAGTAATGGAATAACACATTATTGTTGCGAGATAGATTTTACTACCCGAACCATCAGGTTTATAAAAAACATTCCGCCTTACGATGAGTTAAAATAACCGGTTGCGACAAACCATATATTCAAATTTATTATGTATTTTTGAATTAATACAAAACCTTCAAATTTTAACACCATGATTTTCAAAAGTAAACACCATTATTTAAGGATACGGATTAACCTGTTGCTTACCGTATTGCTTGTTAACTTTTTAGCAATATTT
The DNA here is from genome assembly GCA_015493215.1 of Bacteroidales bacterium. Classification (GTDB taxonomy): domain Bacteria; phylum Bacteroidota; class Bacteroidia; order Bacteroidales; family F082; genus B16-G9. The sequence continues at coordinate 2,659 of WGDP01000157.1, forward strand.
ATTTCGGCAAATGCTTATGCACAGCCGTCTTCCAATTGGAAATGGGCCTATTCTGCCGGTTCAACAGGCAAAGATTATGGCAACGATATTTGCATGGATGAATCAGGCAACGTTTATGTAACAGGAACTTTTAAAACGTCGGTAACGTTTGGCGAAACCACTTTAAACTCTGCCGGCGACGAAGACATCTTTATTGTAAAATACAACAGTGCAGGTATTGTACAATGGGCTAAACAGTTTGGGGATATGGGAATGGATGTAAGCCGGTCGTTGAGCGTTGATGGTGCCGGCAATCTGTATTTAACAGGCTTTTTCGGAAGTGAAAACCTCACCTTTGGAGATTTTTCGTTGTACAACCAGAACTCGGCATTTGGTTACGACCAATATTATCTCGTTAAATGCGACTCAGATGGCAATGTTTTGTGGGCCGTTGAATCCGACGGATTGGGAAACATGGATGGCAGATCGGTTGCCACTGACGAAAGCGGCAACATAATTGTTACCGGCTGGTTCGATGGCAGCGACATCACCTTTGGTTCGTTTACCTTGCCCAATGCAGGTTCTTTTTCATCTGACATTTTTATTGTTAAATACAACACCAACGGCACACCCGTATGGGCAAAAACAGTCGGTGGAAATGGCTATGAAATTACATCAGGTATTGCCGCTGATAATGACGGAAATATTTATATTACAGGGTACTACGAAAGCAGTACCCTCAGCATTGGCTCAACAAACCTGACTAATATGGGATCGCGCGATATGTTTGTAGCAAAGTACGACGCTTCAGGCAACCCCGTTTGGGCAAACTCAGCCAATGGCAGCTGCGACGACACAGGAAACGGCATCACGGTAGATGCAAATGGAAATGTGTGGGTAACAGGAAGTTCATGCAGCGAAACGCTAAACATTGGAACAATGGTTTTTAACGGAAACGATTATAATAAGGTTGTTGTCGCTAAATACGATGCCGCAGGAAATTTGACATGGGCAAACATCTATAGTAGCGACGACAACGCAGAAGGATACAGTATAACGGCTGATCAAAAGGGTAATGTTTTTATTGCCGGTGCATTTGCCGGTAACATGATTAATTTCGGAACATTAACCCTTATGAATACCTCCGCAGAATACGATGACATCTTTGTAACCAAATTTGAAAATGACGGTAATTTGATTTGGTCAATCTCAGCCGGAGGAACCAACGACGATGAGGCAACGGCAATTGCATCGGACTACGATGGTAATGCTTATGTAACAGGTGACTTTTACAGCAAAACAATTAATCTTGGTAGTATTTCGTTATCAAACACCGACGGGTCGGAAAACAGCACCGACCTCTTCGTATCAAAAATAGTTACTTCGGTGGGGATAAATGAACAGCATTCTGCTGAATCGCCAACTGTTTATCCTAACCCTGCTTCCGGTTTTATTAATATCTTATGCGATAAAGGCTCGGTAATTCAGGTAATTAATATGGATGGAAAGTTGGTAAAAAAGATAAAATCGAAACAAGCAACCTATAAATTAGATATTTCAGGTTTATTACCTGGGATGTACGTTGTAAAAACGATAAAGCAGGGCGGAGAAACGTCGATTACAAGCTTTATTAAGAAGTAATTTTAACGACATCAATTTTTCTAATAAAAAGCCGGCGGTGCCTGAAATACTTTAATTTTTTTTCAAAAATTAAAATTGAGCAAAAAGTAACACAAAATTGTTTTACCTTTGCTCCTCAAAATAATTAATTAAAACTATGAAAGCGGTAATTCAATTTGTTCTGTTTATTATTATTGTAGCTCTTGGTTATATGGTTTACGACTCTATTATGGAGCCTGTTAGGTTAAACCAGGAAAAAAACAAACGGGAAAAAGCGGTTGTTCAGCGAATGAAGGAGTTAAGAAGTGCTGAGTTAATTTACAAACAGCTTAACGGAAAATATATTGATAACTGGGATACGCTGGTACAGTTTATTGATAGTGCTGAAGTTCCGGTGGTTAAAATCATTCCTGATCCCACAGACACCACTTACACTCTTACTATTAATGATACCGTTGGCTATAAAAGAGTATATAACTTGTTGTTTCCCAACGAAAAAAATACTAATCTAAGTCAATTTATGATTATTCCGTTTTCAGGTGGCGACACCATCGAACTTCATGCAGGCGAGCTTGACAGAGGTGGGGTAACCGTGCAGGTTTTTGAAGCAAAAGCTCCCTACTCTTCTTACCTAAAAGGGATGGATGAGCAGTACATTATCAACCTCACAGCAGGTAAAAAAGATATTGATTTATACCCCGGTATAAAAGTCGGCTCAATGACCGAACCATCCACCGATGGTAACTGGGAGTAATAAAAATCAATCCCATGTCCTCACGGATTAAACCATACCTTTCTCTTTGGGATAAATCTTTTAAAGA
>WGDP01000158.1 GCA_015493215.1 Bacteroidales bacterium
AATCCCACCATTACATGAATAACATGAAAGCCGGTAAGCAGCCAGTAAAAATTAAAAAAGGTATTGTAGCCCAGGGTAATGCCGTGCGAAAATTTTTCGGAATACTCAATTCCTTTGAGTATTAAAAACAGCAGGCCTCCACTCATGGCCAACTTGATGGAAAACAGCGAGCGCTTTATGTTGTTTTGCTTTAAACTACGAATGGCAACAGCCATAAAGTAGCCACTGGTAAGCAGAAAAAGGGTGTTAATGGCACCGAAAACAACATTTAACATCAACCGCGATTTATGAAACAGCGCAGGGTCTTCTCTGCTTGAAACAGCAAGGGCTATCAGCGCCGCTCCAAAAGTAATCAGTTCGAGCAGAATTAAAATCCACAACAAAATACCTCCCGGAGGGTAAAAAACGTTTTTGTAATCAACTTTTGTTTGTTCCATAATAGATTAATTATCCGTTATTTTCTAATTTTTTCGTAAAGTTTAACCAGCGCCCCAAGCAGTTCCATGGGTGTTGTTAAAATTTGATAGTGGTTTTGCCCGAACATAATGGGCAGATAGTATTTTGCCTGCGCTTCAATGGCAAGGGCATACGCATTAATTTGTTTCGATTGCAGCTCATACAATGCCTGCCGAACATCATTTATGCCGTACTTTCCTTCGTAGCGGTCGTAATCGTTGGGTTTACCGTCGGAAAGCAGGATTATCCATTTACTTTTTGATTCGCGTTGTTCCAGCAAGGTTCCCGAGTGGCGCAGCGCCGTTCCTATACGTGTATAACCCTGCGGCTGCACCGTCCCAATTTTGTATTTGGCACTGCTCCAGGCTTCATCAAAGGGCTTTAAACTTACATAGGTGGAATAGTTACGCGTTTTGGAAAAAAAGGCGTCAATGGAAAAATCCACATTAAACTCATCCAAAATTTCGCCAAAAAGAATAGAAACCTGTTTTTCAACATCAATAATCCGGTTGTCGGCAGCGTAACCATCGCTGGACAAACTCACGTCAAGCAGAAGCAGAATGGACAAATCCTTTTGATTCTTCCGCTTTGAGATGTATATTTTTTCGGAAGGTGTATGGCCGCTTTTAACATCAATTACATAATCGGTGAGGGCATCCATATCAAAGTCGTCACCCTGCATTTGGCGCCGCTGTTGCTGATAACGGTTGTTGAGGTTGGCCAGCATTTTACGCAAGGCGGTAAGGGTGGCGGCATGGTCTTTAATGGTGGCTTTGTAGTACTCAACATCCTTTTGTACAATTGTTTTTGGATAGAGTTTACAAAAGTTACGTTTGTATTTACGACTTGCAAAGTTCCATTCATCGTAACTCAGAAAATAGTCGCCGGTACCGGCTTCGGCACTTTCGGCAACGGTAATATTTTCAAGAAAATCGGTTTGATAGACCGAGTGCGTATCTTCATCGGTACGAACGGTGTTGCTCATTTTCAGCTCATCCAACGCATCCTTGTGCTCCTCCATTTCGTCATCACCGTCAAAATCTTTCCAAATTCCGCCATTGTGCTCCTCTAGCGTTTCTATTTTTTCAAAATAGTTGTGCACCACCTGATCTTCCTGTTGCTTTTTATCAACCTGAACGGTTCTCACCTCCTCAACCGGGTTGGCAGCTTTTAAAATGGTTTCCACTTTTTGAGCAGCCTTTTTTGCCCGGTCATCAAAGTTTTTTAACACATCATCGTTGACCTCTTCGGGATTGTTGTACATCCACTTACCAAAAAGAAAGCTGTAATCGGGAGGGGTATCCTGCCCGGCGGCAAGGTTGTCATAATGTGTTTTTAATTGGTCAAAGGCTCTTTTAATGGGCGGAAATTCATCAAAAAGCAGTTTTAACACTTTTGGCGAAGTCTCCAAAGCTTTTTGTCTTGCTTTTTCGAGGGTAATATTTTTGTTATCCGAAAAATTCAGATTCAATTTTTTTTGAACCGAAAGATAAAGCACCCTGAAAAGATAAAAACTCAGATTTTGTTCGGCAACGGGCATTTCACCAAAAAAGGAAGGCAGAAAAAAGTTGTTGTTTTTGTAGCCGCCTTCACGTTCGGCGGGAAATATTTTTATAGGCTCACCCGTAATGGCATCGGCCAAAATGGTTAACCGTCCTTTTATGTCGCTCAGATGCACAGTCTCTTTCCGGCTTGCAGTGTTTTTTTGTTTTCTCTTTTTTAAATAGTTTGAAAACAATCCGAAAAGATATTCATCGAAGCTCATGGGGGTTAAATCAACAGGTTAGACAAATCTTTCATGGCTTCAACAATTTCCGGCTCATCGCTTAAGGGTTCCACCACGGCGGTATGTACAGCCAGTCTTTTGGGAAGACCCGACCGGATGAGTTTGGCGGCATCCACCAACAAACGGGTGGAAACGGTTTCGGTAAGCCCCAGTTCGTTCAGGTTTCTGATTTTTGAAGCAATAGATACCAGCTTTTTGGCAATATCTTTGTCGATTCCGGTTTCGTTTACCAAAATCTCCTTTTCTATCTGCTCCTCCGGAAAATTAAACGACAGCGCCACAAAACGCTGGCGGGTGGAGGGCTTTAGCTCTTTAAATCCCTTTTGATATCCGGGGTTAAACGATGCCACGAGCATAAAATCTTTGTGTGCTTTCACCGTTTCGCCCAGTTTATCAATGTATAACATTCGACGATGGTCGGTAAGTGGGTGGATGGCCACAATAACATCGGGGCGGGCTTCGGCAATCTCATCAAGATAAAGAATGTATCCGTTACGAACGGCAACGGTAAGCGGGCCGTCGAGCCACACAGTTTCGGTTCCTTTAATGATATAACGGCCTATGAGGTCGGTTGAGGAGGTCTCTTCGTGGCAGGCAACGGTAAGCATCTTTTTATCCAGTTGATGCGCCATATATTCGACAAACCTCGATTTTCCGGTTCCGGTAGGCCCTTTAAGCAAAACAGGCAGGTTGTTTTCAAAAGCCTTTTCAAAAACTTCAATTTCTTTCCCAACCGGACGATAATAGGGTGCCTTCATGTGATAAAATTCTTTTTGATTAGCTTTTTGCAATATTACAATTTAAACAGCTGCGGGATAAAATAACGGAAGAGATTATCGTTTGACAATCTCTTCCGTATATTTAATTAAAACAATCAACTAAAAAATGTTATTTTGTAATGGCTTCATCGTTGGGTAATCCGTACTTAATAAAGTCGATGATATAAAGAATAAGGCCTGTTGATAAAATGGTAGCGCCTGTTATGAGCACCCAAAAGTGAACCTGAATTTTATTTTGAACATCGCCAAAATCGTAACCAAGAATACGTTCGAGGTAAACCTGTGCCACGCCGGCAGCAGCAAAGGCGGCAACCATGGTAAACATGCCTATGTTTGACAACCAGAAGGCGGCACGGCCACGGGGATGGTCATACAATTTTCTGCCGGTAAGGTTTGGCATGGCAAAAGTAATCATGGCCAACACAATCATGGCGTAAGCGCCCCAAAAGGCAAGGTGTCCGTGCATTGCGGTAACCAGAGTACCATGTGTGTATAAGTTTGTTTGGGGTAAGGTATGAGCCAAACCAAGGACTCCGGCACCAAGAAACGAAACAATGGCAGCACCGAGTGTCCAGTAAATAGCGAGGGTATTGGGATGTTTCTTCTCCCCTTTGCGGTACATGTTTACAGCCCACAATGCCATGGCAAGAAATGCCAGCGGCTCCATAGCGGAAAAAATACCACCTACAATCAACCAGATTTTGTTAACACCTATATAATAATAGTGGTGTCCGGTTCCTAAAATTCCGGAAAGGAATGTAAGGCCGATAACAACGTAAAGCCATTTTTCAATCACCTCACGGTCAACACCGGTAAGTTTGATAAGCAGAAACGCAAGGATACCACCCATAATAAGTTCCCAAACGCCTTCAACCCAAAGGTGAACTACCCACCAACGGAA
>WGDP01000159.1 GCA_015493215.1 Bacteroidales bacterium
CTGCTTCTGCTTGTCCTTGTTTTTGTCTTTATTCTTGTCCTTATTCTTATTTTTATCCTTATCTTTTTTGTTCTTATTTTTCTTATTTTTCTTATTTTTCTTTTGCTGTTTTTGCTGTTGAATCATCTTTTTACGTGCATATTCGTAATTGTATTTAGCATTCTCATCCGTGGGATTTAACAACAACGATTTTTTAAAGGCCTCCATTGCCTCTTTGTATTTTTTTTGCGAAAGCAATGTATTTCCATAATTATACAGCGCACTGCTTTTCACCTTTGGGTCTTTAGCCGTTTCGGCGAGATTTTTAAACAGTTTACCCGACTCGTCCATATTTTTCTGCTCGTACATGGCATCTCCAAGGTTAAACTGCCCCTTATAATAATCGGGATTTTTTTCAACAGCTTTCCGGTAGTTAACCTCCGCTTCCGAAAAGTTTCCGGATTTAAAATCCTTATTGCCCGAACGGATGTATTTTCTTGGAATCTGTCCGAAAACAGTTGTTCCGGCCAACACCATCAACACTATCAATCCTATATATTTACGGTTCATTTTCACAAGTTTTCCTTTCCAAAAATATTAAACCTGTCGGCAATTTTGCTTTTGCGATCGGCAATAAACAACTCCACCAACATCAAAATCAATGCCAATGCTAAAAATATCTGAAACCGGTCTTCATAGTCGGTAAATTGTCGGGTTTCAATTTCCTTTTTTTGAATTTTATTGATATCATCCAAAATTTTATTCAAACCTGTAGTTGCGCTGCTGGCACGCACATAGGAGCCGTTTCCGGCAACTGCAATCTGACGCAACATATCTTCGTTAAGCTTGGTAACCACTGTTTTACCCTGCCTGTCCTTTTTAAATCCGAGCCTGTTTCCATTACGGTCGTACAACGGAATCGGCGAGCCACCCGGTTCTCCCATTCCAATGGTAAACACCTTAATTCCTTTTTCGGCTGCAGCTTTGGCAGCACCCACAGCATCATCTTCGTGGTTTTCGCCATCGGTAATTACCACAATAGCTTTGTTGTGTTGTTCATCATCAAACGATTGGGTTGCCATGGTAATGGCTTCGCCGATGGATGTTCCCTGAGTAGGAACAATTTTGGTATCCACCGCCGAAAGAAATAACTTGGCAGCGCCATAGTCGGTGGTGAGGGGCAGTTGTTTGTATGCATGCCCGGCAAAAACCACGATGCCTATCCTGTCGCCCTGCAATCTGTCAATAAGATTTGAAATGGCCATTTTGGCTCGTTCAAGCCTGTTGGGCTTAATATCTTCCGCTAACATTGAGTTGGACACATCGAGCACTAAAAAAAGGTCGATTCCCTCGCGTTTAACTTTTTCGAGTTTCGAGCCAACCTGCGGGTCGGAAACACCAACCACCAAAAAGATAAACGCCGTAAGCAGAATAATAAATTTAAACAATGGCTTACCGGATGAATACCGGGGCATTAAAACCCGAATTACCTTTAAGTCGCCAAACCGCTTTAATGCCCTCTTTTGCCATCCGCTCCACGCAAAATAGAGCACAATGAAAACCGGTATCAGCAACAGCAGATATAAATAATCGGTATGTGCAAATCGAATCATTTTACTTTCTTTTTTTACGGAATTTTTCTAAACACAAGATACCTTAACAAAATTTCCAAAACAAACAGTGACAGCGCCAACAGAGCAAAGGGCAAAAACATTTCATATTTTTTTCTAAACTCCTGAATATCAATTTTTGATTTTTCAAGCTTATCAATATCGTTAAAAATTTGTCGAAGCTTGGCATTGCCGGTAGCCCTAAAATAGCGTCCACCGGTTTCGGTGGCAATCTTTTTAAGCAAATCCTCATCAATTTGAACTTTCATCTGTTGCATTTGTGTACCAAAGGGTGTTTGCACAGGATAGGGGGCATAGCCTTCCGACCCCACCCCTATGGTATAAACGCGCACGCCGTAAAGCTTGGCAATTTCAGCTGCCGATAAGGGGTCAACCGAACCGGAATTGTTTACCCCGTCGGTAAGCAGGATAACCACTTTTGAAATGGCATCCGACTCCTTTAACCTGCTAACGGCAGTGGCTAGGCCATCACCAATGGCAGTTCCATCCTCAATCATACCGCTTTTAATTTCACGAAACATGTTAATAATCATGGCATGGTCAGTGGTTAGCGGAACCTGTGTAAAGGCTTCGCCACTGAATATAACCAGGCCAATACGGTCGTTGGGACGTTTTAAAATAAAGTTACGGGCAATATCTTTTGATGCTTCCAGCCTGTCGGGTTTAAAGTCGCGGGCAAGCATACTTCCCGACACATCAAGTGCAAGTACAATATCAATTCCTTCCACGCTAACGTTTTGGCGGCGCGAGGTGGATTGAGGCCTTGCGATGGCAATAATTAACAACGAAAGCGCCAACAACCTCAACACAAACAAACTATGCCTCAGATAAACCTTCCTGCTTTTTGCTTCGCCGCTAAAAGCTTCCAAACCGGAAAAACTCAGCTCTGCATCGTTGCGGTTGTATTTAAACCAATACCATACAATTAACAACGGTATGGCTATTAACAGATACAAATATTCCGGGTTTGCCCAACTATCAATGTTAAACATTACTTTTCTGCTTTTTTATCCGACAATTCTGTTTTTTCCTTATCACCCTCCTGCGGTTCCGCCACAACGGGTTTTGTTTCCTTCACAAAATCAAGGCAATGCTCAAGGCTCAAATCGTTTTCCAACGGAGTGGGTTGTGCTTTGGCAAACTTAACAAAGTCTGCCAACTGCATAACACCCTGCAACTTGGTGCGTGCTTCATCGTTAACCGGTTTACCTTTAAGTTCCGACACAATTTCATCGGTGGTCATTTCGGGAGCATCAAAGCCAAACCTTCGTTTCAGATAATTTTTCATAATATCGGTTAGCGAAGAGTGGTATAATTTTACTTTACCACTTTGCCAAATACGCGCCAGTCGCAACTCTTCAAGTTTATTAATCGCCTCAACATCGGGATGGGGCAACGGTTTTGGTTTGGCTTTAAAGAGCGGCTTGTTGTTCTTTTTCCGAACAAAATATAAAATCAGCAGCACTATAACCGCTACCGCTACAAGCCCCAAACCAACCCAGGTGGCAATTTCGGCAAAAGTATAAGGCTCCTCCACCGGAGCAACAATGGCCTTAAAGGGTTGTGCCGTATCAACAACAGGTGTATTCACCTGCAAATAAAAGCTGTTTGTACCAACGGTAAAAACAGCCGAATCTCCCTTTAAACGATATAAAAAGCTGATTGAAGGCACTTTAAAATACCCCGAATCGAACGAAGTAACAATAAGCCGTTGCCTTAAAATCATATTATCGGCCTTAAAGGTGGTGTCGATGTTGCCCTGTTTTACCACTTCAATATGGCTTGACAGTGTATCGGCAATTTGAGGCCATTGCAAATCAACATTTTTGTTAAGGCTTACCCCCAGCTCCACCCCTATTTGGTCACCAATGGTAATTGAGTTGGTATCGGGTAATGCCCAGGCTTTGGTTTCCTGTGAGTAGCCCTTAAACCATGTGGCCAACAAGACAATGACAATGTATGTTTTCAGATTTTTCATTATTTTCTGGCTTCTCTTTTTTTGAAGAGGTTTATAAGGGGTTTTACATAATCTTTACCGGTATAAACGCGTGCCATATCGATTCCGTAACGGTTCAGGCGCTTGTCTAACTCAGCGGTCTTTCGCCGGGCTGTTGCAGCAAAATGTTCACGAACCCTCCGGCTGCCGGTATCTACCCATCGGGTTTTTCCGGTTTCGGCATCCCTCATCTTTACCAATCCCACATTGGGCATGGTAAGTTCACGTTCGTCGGTTACCCGTATGGCAATTAAATCGTGCTTATGATTGGCAATTTGCAGAGCTTTATCAAAGTTATCGTCCATAAAATCGGAGATAATAAAGGCTGTTGAGCGCTTTTTAATAACATTGGTAAGATATCGCAACGCCTCCGAAATATTGGTTCCCTTGTTTTCGGCATGGAAATCAATCAGCTCGCGAATAATCCTCAAAATATGGGATGAACCTTTTTTGGGAGGAATAAATTTTTCGATTTTATCGCTAAAAAAAATCACTCCCACCTTATCGTTGTTGTTAATGGCCGAAAAGGAAAGCACGGCTGCAATTTCGGTAATTAATTCATTTTTTAACTGTCCGTTGGTACCAAAAATACCGGAACCGGAAACGTCAATCAGAAGCATTACCGTAAGTTCACGCTCCTCTTCGTAAATTTTAACAAAGGGATGGTTAAACCGTGCGGTAACGTTCCAGTCGATATTCCGGATATCGTCACCATACTGATACTCACGCACTTCGCTAAAGGCCATACCTCTACCCTTGAAAACACTATGGTACTCGCCCGAAAATATCTGGTTTGACAATCCCCGGGTTTTGATTTCAATTTTCCGTACTTTTTTAAACAGGTCTTGCGCTTCCATGTTAATTAATTAATCCTGTAACAACCATTCAAAAATAACAACTAACGCCGACTGTTAAGGTACCTCAACGGAGTTCAAAATTTCGTTGATGATATCTTCGGAAGTGATGTTTTCGGCTTCGGCTTCGTAGGTAAGACCAATACGGTGACGCATAACGTCGTGTGCTACGGCACGGATATCTTCGGGAATGACATAGCCACGTTTTCGCAGGAAAGCATAGGCTTTGGCTGCCAGTGCCAGGTTAATGGAAGCACGCGGTGATGCACCGTAAGAAATCATGTTTTCAAACTGCGACAGCCTGTACTCCGAAGGATAGCGCGAAGCAAATACAATGTCGGTAATGTAATTTTCAATTTTTTCATCGAGATACACTTCGCGAACCAGCTGACGGGCGTTCAGGATTTCTTTGGTTGAAAGCACCTTGTTGGTTTTGGCAAAGGTGCTGGTAATATTTTGGCGCAAAATCAGTTTCTCCTCCTCCTTTTTGGGATAGTTGATAACCACCTTAAGCATAAAACGGTCAACCTGTGCCTCCGGTAGCGGATAGGTACCTTCCTGCTCAATGGGGTTTTGGGTAGCCATTACCAAAAACGGTTCATCAAGTTTAAAAGTTTCGTCGCCAATGGTAACCTGACGTTCCTGCATGGCTTCAAGCAAAGCCGACTGCACTTTTGCAGGAGAACGGTTAATTTCGTCAGCAAGAATAAAGTTGGCAAAGATGGGCCCTTTTTTAACCACAAACTCCTCCTTTTTCTGACTGTAAATCAACGTTCCCAACAGGTCGGCAGGCAACAGGTCGGGGGTAAACTGAATACGGCTGAATTTGGCATCAATAACATTTGCCAGCGAGTTGATGGCAAGTGTTTTAGCAAGGCCGGGAACCCCTTCCAGTAAAATATGCCCGTTGGCAAGCAGCCCTATTAACAACCGTTCGGTCATGTGTTTTTGGCCGACAATTACCTTGTTCATTTCAAGGTAAATTAAATCAACAAATTGACTTTCGCGTTGAATTTTTTCGTTTAATTCTCTGATATCTGTTTCAATCATAATACCTGATTTATTTTTATTCAGCGCAAATGTATAAATCGCAGGTAAGACGCGCTGTTAACAGATGTTAAAGGAAATTTAGAAATGTTAAACGCAAAAAAAATACCTACTTCCACAACTGGAAGCAGGTATTTTTAAAAACTGTAAAATGCTACGAATTAGTTAAAAATATAACGAATTCCAATTTGCATTTGCCATTTTGAGTTGATTGAAACATCCTGAATGTAACTATCTTTCAGGTTTGTATCAAAGCTAAAGTAAGGCACTCCGTTGTTATCAATTCCCTGAACGGTAATGGGGGTATTGGTTCTGGGGAGTTTATAAACACCCCAATTTGAATTGAGCATATTTCCAAAATTGATAACATCGATGGAAAGCTGCAATTTATTAACTTTTTTACCGGTTTTAAATTTAAAGTCCTGCATAAAACGCAAGTCGATTTGAGCATACCAGGGCAACATGGCACCGTTACGCTCGGCATATTTACCTTTACGGGTACTCAGATAATCATCCTGATTAATAAACGATTCAAGAGCGCTCCATTGCTCATCGGCATCGGCGGCAGGGGTAGCAACACCATTGTCATCAACGGTTCCGAAATGAATGTCATCTTTTCCGGCAGGAACATAAAGCAGGTCGTTATTCATAATATTATCCTTGTTCAGGTCGCCGGCATAAACAAACGAATAGCGGTTTCCTCTTCCTGCTTCAAAAAACATTCCGAATGTGGAACGGAACATACCATAATCGACAGCATAATTTGCCGATGAAATAAAACGGTGCTGCAGTCCGTAACGCGACCACGAAACTGTGGGGGTATTGGGGTTACCAACGATGGGGTTTCTTTGGAAAGCGTCAGCGGCAATTTCGGCAGGTATTGAGGTGTAATCCCTTGAACTAAGGTAAGTATAGGCCGCATCAAAATACAAACCGAAGTTGGTCATTTTTGATACTTTACCGGTGAAAGTAAACTGGCTGCCCTCTTTTACATTATCCAATACAATGGTTCCTGCATCCAAAAATCCAATGGCCGTTGAATCGGAAGAGTAAATATTTGCTTCGGGGAAACTGGCAAAAATCTTACGGGTGTCTCCTGTTCCCGACAGCTGGCCTGTGGGAGGTTTCATGTTGTAGTTACGATGTACCACGGCATTGATATCCTTTCCATAGATAGCTTCAACGGTAAACACCCAGTTATTTTTTGTTTTCCAATCGAAAGCGAGGTCGGTTTTCCAAATTTGCGGAAATTTAAAATCCTGCGAGGTGGCATTAACCTGAAAAGTATATCCGGGATTGATGCCTGCATTGGAAGCCTGATTACCCAACCATACAAAAGGAATACGTCCGGTAAAAATACCGGTACCGCCTCGCAGCTGATAAATGTTTTCGCCAGTGATATCCCAGTTAAAACCTACCCTTGGCGACCACAATGGAATATTTTTAGGCCATTTTGCAGGGTCAACTTTTACAGGGTCTCCGTTTTCGTCCACCCATCCGTTAAAATCTTCAACAACTTTTACCCCATCGGTAACGGGAATTGAGTTCAGATAAATCGGCATGTCCATTCTAATCCCGTATGAGAGGTTAAAACGCGGATTAACCTGAAATTCATCTTGTAAATAAACGGCAAGTTGCATTACGTCAACATACGACCAGTTATAAGGTTTTGAAGAGGCATCGGCAACCTGTTGATTAAAATCAATATCGGTATCGGGATTAAAGTCGGGGTCGGATGCTTTTTTATCGTTAAGAAAATCCTGAACAGAACCAAACATATCCCAGGGATAGTAAAACAGGTTAAAGGAGTTTTCGAAATAAAAGCGCTCGGCTGAAATACCACCGGTAATCGTATGTTTATCAGCAAAGTAGGTAATATCATCGGTAAACTGATACACATCCTGATTTAACACATTGTGTGTTGAAAACATTTCGGAGCCAAAGGTTATGGCAAGGTTTCCGTTGGCATCAAAGATATCAACTACCGGGAACGGAGCCGATTTTGGCTCGCGATGATCGCGGAAAGCAGTATATCCCAACATCATTTTATTGGAAATTTTGTTGTGATAATTTGATTTCCACTCACCCATAATCGAATTGATTTTGTTAAAGATACGGTACGATGAATTTTCAAAGGGCAAGCGGTACGAAGTCGGCCCGCGGCCTATAATGGCTTCGGGATGGGGTAAAATATCCTTGAAAGCATCCAGCATGTTATATCGGATTGTAATTTGCTGATTTTTGGACACATTCCAGTCGAGTTTAGCCAACAGCTTGTTGTTTGACTTGGTGTGGTTATAACCCTGATAGGCACCCGGATCGTATCCCCAATAATCGCGCAGTCTGTTTTGAATGGCGATTAAGTCGGCTTCGTGTACGGTGGTAACATTGGGTTGACCTGTATTTTCGCCGTTATCAGCTACAAAGCCATGTGCCAGCTCGGTACGACGCACCCCCTCGGCACTAACAAAGAAAAAGAGTTTGTTTTTAACAATAGGGCCTCCCACGGTAAATCCAAAGGAGTTATCTTTAAAATCGTTGTTTGGCGATTCGGTTCCGGCCACTTTTTTACCAATCATTTTATCGTTTTTAAAGTAGTAGTACACCGAAGCTTTTATATCGTTGGTTCCCGATTTAGTAATGGCATTTACACCGGCACCGGTAAAACCACCCTGACGAACATCAAAAGGTGTTAACGAAACGGCCACCTGCTCAATGGCATCAAGCGAAACGGGTTGTGCATCCGATTGTCCGCCCGGGGTAGCATAATCAAGCCCGAAAGAGTTGTTAAAAATGGAACCATCCAACGAAAAGTTGTTGTACAGGTTGTTAACACCACCAAAACTGTTACCATCGCTTTGAGGAGTAAGACGGGTTAAGTCTTTCTGACTCCGTTTAATGGTTGGCATGGTGGCAATTTGTTTTTCGCCCACATTGGTTGAAGCCCCTTTTCTGTCAGGGTCGAACAGGTCATCGCGGTTGTAGGAAACCACCACTTCGTCCAGTTCATCGGCTGCCTCAAAAAGGGTCATGTTTACAACGGCTTTTTGATTTAGTTTAAGATAAACATCATCCTGAACGCCGTCTTTATACCCCACATAAGTTATGGTAACTTTGTAAGGACCGCCAACCCGCATGTTGGTAATACGGTAAAATCCATCCGACTGGGTTACGGCACCGTACATGGTACCGGTTGGCAGGTGCACTGCCACTACATTTGCAGGGTACAAAGGGTCACCGTTTTTGTCGGTAACACGTCCTATTAAAGAGGAGGTGGTAACACCCTGCGCAAATAACATTGACCCTGTAAGCATCAGGGTCAAAAAAACTACAAATTGTAAAAGTTTTCGATTCATAAAGGTTTGTTTAAAGGTTAATAACTTTTATAAAAACTTGGTGTAAAGTTAAACTTTAAGTAATGTAATACTTATTTAAGTTATTAACATTTATTAACCAAAATACTACATCTAACTAACAATCACATATTTTAATCTTTGCCGGCTGTTGATTATATTTTTTTTACTCCTATTCCCGGCCGGTTGTTAAGGGTAAGTTTACCATCAATCACTTTTACCCCTTCGTAAACATCGTTATCAATAAGGAGGTTGCCATCGAGGTCGGCCCAGTCGACCAGCGGCGAAAGTTGTGCGGCAGCTGAAACCGCACAGGAGGTCTCTGTCATACAGCCCATTAATATTTTCATGTCCATGGCACGGGCAACGGTAATCATTTTGCGGGCCTCCCACAAACCGGTACTTTTCATCAGCTTGATGTTGATGCCCGAATAGACATCTTTAAATTTTACCACATCGGGAAGGCGGTGAAAAGCCTCATCGGCAAGCGTGGGAAGCGGACTGTGTTGGGTAAGCCAGGCCATGTCGTCCATTTGGTTTGCAGGCATGGGCTGCTCCACAAAAATAACGCCCTGC
Source organism: Bacteroidales bacterium (assembly GCA_015493215.1). Lineage (GTDB taxonomy): Bacteria > Bacteroidota > Bacteroidia > Bacteroidales > F082 > B16-G9. The sequence continues at coordinate 9,437 of WGDP01000159.1, forward strand.
TCTTTTAGCCAGTTAATCATGTCGAGTGCTTTGTATTTATCTGTCCATCCCTGGTTTACATCCACATAGATTGGGACATCCGTAACGCTTCTTACCGAGTTTATCATCTCCTTATCGCTGCCTCTGCCAAGTTTTACCTTAAGTACCTTAAAACGGGCAGCCTCTTTGGTTTTGGCAATTACCACATCGGGCTTATCAATGCCAATGGTAAAGGAGGTGACGGGTGTTTTTTCTGGAGAAAGTCCCCAAAGGCGATAGAGCGGCTGATTGACAATTTTTCCAATCAAATCGTGCAGGGCAATATCCACCGAGGCTTTGGCAGCACGATTGCCCTGCTCCACCGAATCAACATAGTCGAGTATTTCTTCCATTCTGAACGGATCGGTAAACTGCTCCATATCAAGCTTGTTAAGAAACTTCAAAACCGTTTTATGCGATTCACCCAAATAAGGAGGCATGGAAGCTTCGCCATAGCCAACCAGCCCATCGTACTCCAGCTGCGTTAAAACCACCGGAGTGGTATTTCGCGACATTTCGGCTACTGTAAAGGTGTGGGTCAGCTGTAAATCGTAGGGATAAAAGGTTAGTTTTAGCTTGCTGCCCTTTCCATTCTTAATGGCTATAGGTGTTTTTCCCATGGCTGTGGGGCTAACAAGCGCACCCAGCGAAGCCACGCCAACTGTTTTTACAAAATCACGACGGTTTGTTTTCATTTGTTTAAAATTTTGTATTTTTTTTGAACTTCTTGCTTTTATGTTTTGTCTCCCGATAGCTATCGGAATCCCGGGCTATTTATATGCGGCTCTTACAGGGTCAGATAATCATTCTCCAGTATGTTTAACTTGTTGATCATGGTCGTTCCCCCTGTTTGCTATTCTTATTTTATCTCCCTATAAAAGGGATTGTTTTTAACAAATTCTATTCCATTGCCGGCTATGAAGCCAAAAATCCGGTTTGCTCGTACAAAACGGGGGACATATGACCTAATAAAGTTGGGTTTAGTGCTGTCCATGCTGTTGATACGTACCTTACCGGAGGCGTGAATAAATTCACCGTTACCAAGATACAAAGCCACATGGGTAACCCTTTCGGATTTGGTTTCGGTGGCAGGCCTTCCGAAAAAGAGCAGGTCGCCGGCTTGCAGGTCATCACTTTTATAAAGGGTTGTTATCTCCTTTCCATATTTGGTTTGCTGCGAAGCATCCCGTTGAAGAATGATGCCGTTCATAAAGTATGCCGTGGAGGTAAAACCGCTGCAATCAACTGCCTTTGAGGAGGTTCCTCCCCACATATATGGAAATCCTAAAAACTTTTTAGCAGTGCTGATTACAACCTGCCTGTCAGGTTTTTGATTGACAAAGGTATTAAATCCGGTAACCTCCTCTTTTTTTAGCCATGCAATTCTGCCATCGGGATACTGCACCTTATAAAAACGCTTCACCGAGTCAACCACAGGGAGCAGGCAGCCCATCACCAAATCGGAAACAGTTTGCGAAGTTGTGTTGGGTTTGCTGTATGAAAAACCGGTAACCGGCATAAAAACAACCTTTTTTAACTGTTTAAGAGCACTTAACCAGCTTTTGTCAACGGTTACCAACGCAGCCGAATCTACCCAGGCGATGTATCGGTTGGGTGTTTGTATAAGGTACCACTCGCCCTGCTTTTTGAATACCCTTACCGGTGTGCCAAGCAAAGCCTGCGTGGCCATTTCGGCACTGTGCTTTGGCTTTGTTCGCAGGTTGGCCACCGAATTATTAATCAAACCGGAAACCGATGAGCCATCTTGTTTTTCGGGCAGTAACTCCAAATCAACTTTTGTTTCCGGAAATTGCTTTTTAAAAACATCTTTTAAGGCTTTAAAAGCTCCGGCATCTTCTACCCAAATGCTCATGTTGTTATCCTGTTTCGACACAACCCACAACTTCACCCTCTTATCGGGGGCATATATCGACTGCAGCGAATCCAGCACCGGCTGCAAGCTGCTTGTTTCGTGCCTGATTGGTGCTGTGCAACGCTGCAACAATATGCCGAATAACAACATTGATAAGAAAGTAAAATGATGGGGTTTTATAAAATAATCTCGAATATGCATGGTATAATGTTTTAAAACAATTAATTTTATTACTGATTATAATTAATCAAAATAATGAGAGTTCAGACAATTGGAAACTACCCCTGCATCAATCCCTTTTTATATTTTTCCATAATGCTGATTGAATTTTTATCCATTTTAGAAAAAGCAAACCATTTTTTGCCCAAATACGAAATTGAGTACCTTGCTTAGATTTTACTCTATAACCTACTGAAATGATAACATCTAAGTTGTAGTATTCAATGAGCCGTTCTACCTTTCTGCCTCCTTCTGTTTGAACTGTCAAGGATTTCTTGACAGTTGCCATCTTTTCCAATTCTCCTTCTTTAAAACAGTTATTAATGTGTAAACTTATATTTTGTTTCGTTTGGTTAAAAAGCGTTGCCATTTGTGCTTGCGATAACCAAACGGTTTCATCTTCAAGCCATACTTCAATATGCTTAGCAAGTTCATTTGGGTGATATATTACAATTTCGTTTTTCATCAAGCACGAATATTTTTGAACTGTCGCAAATTACAAATGTACACTAAAATATTTCAGAATCCCGTCAGGGTCTTTCAAAAACTATTAACGGGTTTAAATGCTCCTCCTATCAATTATTTATCTATTTTTATTTGCTCGTATTGTTAAGCGGCATAGTAATATCGCCAAAAAGCAGGTAACAACCACTAAATCTATTTATTATGATTAAACTATTTTTAAAAGCCAAACATTGGCAATTGTTTTTACTACTTTTTGTAATTCCGGTATTACTCAATATTGCTCTTATTGTAAGAATGGCTCTCTCTATCCAAATGAACGATCCCAATCAATTAAACATATTAATCAGAGACATTTGGCCGGCATACGCGCTTTTATTTATTATCATGGGAACCCTGTATGCCTGGTTTTGGTCGATAGCTATTGGCTTAAATGATAAAATTCCTCCATCGGTAACGTTAAAAACCAAATGGTTCCGCATTGCCTTCTTCTTCACCATATTATATTTCATCTCCTATATGGCTTTCTTCTACAATGTATTGATCAGGGAATTTCAATACTTCCAGTATTTTAGCTATATCTTACCCATACATTTTATTGCAATGTTTTGCTTGTTGTATCTCATTTACTTTGTGGCAAAAACTTTTAAAACAATAGAGCTACAGCGTGAAGTCAGGTTTAGCGATTTTATTGCAGAATTTTTTCTGTTTTGGTTTAATTTTGTCGGCGTTTGGGTTCTGCAACCAAAAATTAACCAAATAACTGAGGGAACATTTCCATACAACAAAAACGGCAGTACACCGGAAGAGGCAATTGTAGAAATCTCAAGTGATACAGAAGTTAATGATGATAATGATATTTCCGAAAATGACATCAAAGAATACAGCTACATTGTTGTGGAAAACATATCCACAAGCAGAAGAGAGCGGATAACTCCGGAATGGTGGAAAGAGACAACAGAAAAATATGGTGTTGATAAATTTACTGTCCTGCATTACCTTGATGCCAATGGCAACATTATAAATAAAGAAGATAAGAAAAGAGCCGCAGTAAGGCCACCCAAAAGTTATTTAGCCCAATCGATACTGGTTACCGTTTTTTGTTGTATGCCATTGGGAATAGTGGGCATTGTGAATGCAGCCAATGTGGAGTCGAGGTTTTACGCCGGTGATATTGAAGGTGCCAAAAGGGCTTCGCGGGAAGCTAAAAAATGGTCTGACATCGGACTTTGGATAGGTATTGTCGGCATAATTCTTTATTTTGTTACTGTTTTTACCGTTGCGATATTTAGCATAAAAAATGGAGCGAAGTAAAATCATAAAATGGGGCATAGTCTTTACTGTATTAACACTGTTAGCCATACTCTACAAGCTTTATAACCCATTAAACAGCAATCTGTTTCCTAAATGCCCGTTCAGAAGCATTACCGGATATCGTTGTCCCGGGTGCGGCTCGCAAACTTCCATCCACTATTTATTAAATTTCGATTTGAAAAATGCTGTCCGGGCTAATCTTTTATTCATTCTGTCAATCCCATACGTACTGACGGGCTTTGTTTTCGACCTTATAAAAAGTCCGGGAGAAAAAGTTTTAAAATGGCGCAAAATACTTTTCGGCACAAAAGCCATTTATGTTGTTTTAACCGTAATAATCAGTTTCTGGATTTTGAGAAATACCGGCTGTTGCCGGCTTTGGTTGTAGCAACATTCAAATTCCATTTTCTATAACCAGACCAACTATCAAAAAGACCTCACCCCCTTATCA
>WGDP01000160.1 GCA_015493215.1 Bacteroidales bacterium
ACGGAGGTTTTGGGGTCGGCAAGGTTAAATCCGGAGTAAAGTTTTTTCAGGTCGTCGAGGCAGGCGATGGAAACTCCCGAGTTACCAATTTTTCCATAGATGTCGGGGCGTTCGTCGGGGTCTTCACCATAAAGCGTTACCGAATCGAAGGCCGTTGACAGCCGTTTTGCCGGCATGCCCTGCGAAACATAATGAAACCTGCGGTTGGTGCGCTCGGAGCCTCCCTCACCGGCAAACATACGGGTGGGATCTTCGCCTTCGCGCTTAAACGGAAACACCCCGGCAGCATACGGAAACTCGCCCGGCACATTTTCCTTAAGTATCCATTTTAAAATTTCGCCCCAGCCGGTAAATTTAGGCAGGCTTACCTTTGATATTTTGGAGTGCGACAGCGAAGTGGTATAGGTTTGGATTTTAATCTCTTTATCCCTAACCTTAAACACATAGTAGTCATCGGAATAGTTTTTCTTTTTCTCTTCCCAGGTTTGAAGGGCGTGCAGGTTTTTGGGATTTAACTCAAGCACCAGTTTATCGTAAATAGCTCTTAAACTGTTGGCTTCATCCTCTTTACCATCCTCTTTTAATGCTTCCATCGAAATGGCAAGACCATGCAACTTTTGAGCAATATCACCCTGTTTTTCTGCCCACTGGTTATATTTTCGAACGGTTTCCGAAATTTCCGACAGATAGCGAACCCGCTGTGGAGGAATGATGGAAATTTTTTCCTGCTCCTTGTCGCCCAAATTTATTTTTGTGGCAAGATTTAAGGAAGCTTTTTCGTTGAGAAGGCCAATCAGGCTTACATACAGCTTGTTTACCCCGGGGTCGTTAAACTGCGAAGCCACGGTTCCGAAAACAGGCATGGTATCAACCTCTTTATCAAACAGGTTGTGATTACGCTGATACTGCTTCCGCACATCGCGCAAAGCATCCAAAGCACCCCTTTTATCCGATTTATTCAAGGCGATAAGATCGGCAAAATCGAGCATATCAATTTTTTCAAGCTGTGTGGCTGCTCCATATTCCGGTGTCATCACATAAAGCGAAACATCGCTGTGGTCGATGATGGCCGTGTCGGACTGGCCAATGCCTGAAGTTTCGAGAATGATTAAATCGAAGCCGGCAGCATGGGCTATAATTTCGGCGTCTTTAACATATTTTGAAATGGAAAGGTTGGCCTGACGCGTTGCCAGCGAGCGCATATAAACGTTGGGCGTATCAATGGAGTTCATTCTGATACGGTCGCCCAGCAAGGCTCCTCCCGACTTTCGTTTTGACGGGTCAACCGAAATAATGGCCACCGATTTTTCGGGAAAATCGAAAATAAACCGGCGCACCAACTCGTCAACTAACGATGACTTTCCCGAACCGCCTGTTCCCGTGATTCCCAAAACCGGCGAACGTTTGTTATTGGCCACCTCTGCCAACTCGTCCAGCAACTCTTTTACCTCTTCACGGTTGTTTTCGGCAGCTGATATCAGCCGCGCAATGGCAATATAATCTTTTGATAAAATATCCTCTTTGGTAACTTTAATATCTTTCCCTGTGGGAAAATCGGATTGTTCAAGCAGGTCGTTAATCATGCCCTGCAATCCCATTTTCATGCCATCATCGGGCGAGTAAATGCGGGCAATGCCATAATTTTGAAGCTCTTCAACCTCTTCGTGAAGAATAACTCCGCCGCCACCACCAAATATTTTTATGTGGTCGTTTCCTTTTTCTTTAAGCATATCGTACATATACTTAAAAAATTCCATGTGCCCCCCCTGATAAGAGGTGATGGCAATGGCCTGAACATCTTCCTGAATGGCGGCATTAACAATTTCGTGAACCGAGCGATTGTGCCCGAGATGTATAACTTCGGCACCGGTTGACTGAATTATTCGGCGCATGACGTTAATGGCGGCATCGTGGCCGTCAAATAAAGAAGCTGCCGTAACCACTCGTATGTGATTAGTTGGCGTGTATAATTTTGGCATATCCATTTTAACTGTTTTTATGGGTAGCTGCAAAGATAAAACTTTAAAAGATAGCATTAAATAACATACTTTGAATATTTGCTTACTTTTGCAGCGGTTTTTTTAAAAATAGTTATGGCTAAAATCAGAGCGGCAATAAAAGGTATCCATGCTTGGGCACCTGAATATATACTCACTAACAAGGAGTTGGAAAAGATGGTGGATACCACTGATGAGTGGATAATGACCCGAACAGGTATTAAAGAGCGTCATATTTTAAAGGGTGAAGGAAAAGGTACTTCCGACATAGGTGTTGAAGCCGTGAAAGGTTTGCTGAAAAAAACCAACACAAACCCCGACGATATTGATTTGGTAATATGCGCCACGGTAACTCCCGACATGGTTTATCCGGCTACGGCAAACATTATTAGCGATAAAGTTGGAATTAAAAATGCCTTTAGTTTTGATATTAATGCAGCTTGTTCGGGATTTTTGTATTCGTTGGTTACCGCTTCACAATTTATCGAAACCGGAAAATACAAAAAGGTTATTGTGGTGGGTGCCGATAAAATGTCGTCGGTGGTGGATTACACCGACCGTACTACCTGCGTGTTATTTGGCGACGCCGGCGGTGCTGTTTTGCTGGAACCAACGGAAGACGGAACCGGTATTATCGATTCAAGACTTTATACCGATGGCGCGGGCAGGGTGCATTTACATCAAAAAGCAGGTGGCTCCGTAAGGCCTGCTTCACACGAAACCGTTGACAACAAGGAACATTTTGTTTATCAGGAAGGCCAGCCTGTGTTTAAGTTTGCCGTTACGCGCATGGCGGATGTTTCGGTGGAGATAATGGAACGAAACAACTTAAAATCGGAAGACATTTCGTGGCTGGTGCCCCACCAGGCCAACATGCGTATTATTGATGCCACTGCACGCCGTATGGGATTGGAAAAAGAAAAGGTGATGATAAATATTGAGCGCTATGGCAACACCACCAACGGAACCATTCCCATGTGCCTGCACGAATGGCAGGATCAACTGAAAAAGGGAGACAACCTTGTTTTGGCTGCCTTTGGAGGCGGGTTTACCTGGGGTTCCATCTATTTGAAATGGGCTTACGATGGGAATAAATAATTTTAGTTTTGAGTTTTAGTTATAGTGTTTTAAAATGAAAGGCTCCCAATATTTTTTCATAGTGTTTAATTAAATTTGTTTTTGCTGTAAATGTGTATGGTTGTTGCGTGGAAATTATTTATTCTTTTTATTTTCTATTCTTTTTATCACTTTATCAAAATCTGAAGTGATTTTTTGTGTTTTATTAAATTTCTCATATTCTCTGTAAGCTTTTTCTTTGGCTTGAATTGCTGATATTGCTCCTTTTCCTGAAAGAACTTTATATTCGTTAAATGTTAGGAAGTTATTTACACTTTCGGCAAATTGTTTCATTGTAAAAG
>WGDP01000161.1 GCA_015493215.1 Bacteroidales bacterium
AAAAAAATAATGTAAACCCTTTTAACTGGCTCAGGCGAGTACTGGAAGTTATACCTGAGTATAAGGCAAACAAACTCCACGAACTACTACCCCAAAACCTCGAACTATAGTCTCCCCCACATTACCGCAAAGTAAATGGTTTTTCAACAACTTTTGATGACCTACTTGGTAGAGGGGATACATTGATTAAGGACATTCAAAGAACTCCTTTTCTAGGAATTGGCAATCCTGAACCATTGAAATATGACTTAGCTGGTTTTTGGTCGAGACGTATTGACCGAGAACACAGACTTGTATACCAAGTTATTGACCAAGAGATATTAATATACAGTTGTAAATATCATTATAACAGATAAAGTACGAACGTACGCAGCATAACAATGGCTCATAGTGCATACCGCAAATCATTGTAAATATGAATATTAAGCATTAAATAAACATTCCGGTAAATAGAAAAATATAACATTGAAACTGCGGCACGCACTATAGCGCCAACCGTTCAAAAAAAAGCAGGACTAAAAAATCAGCCCTGCTTTTACGTATGTATGATAACTTAAACTTATCTATTCGGTAACTTCCACTTCCACTTCATCGCTTTGCCACAAACCGTGTTTGGTACAGTACGACATGGCTGTTAACTTCATGTTTTTTGTGGGAACAATATTAAAAACTACTTCAACATGTCCGGCCATGTTTCCCAATGCGCCCGGTGTAAAATGAGCTGTTGCCAGCATGGTTTCACGATTCCAAAGCTGAACATACTCGATGTAATGGTCGAAATCGTCGGGATGCGGATACTCGTCACCCAGTTTTACCGTAACGGCAAATTTTTCTCCTTTTTTAGCTGTTTTTTCGCAATGAATAAAGGGTGAGTGACGGTCGATGTAATCTTTTTTTGCTTCTCTGTCAATGGTTGAAATGTCAACGTATCTGTTAATTTTCATGATTTTAGGTTTTAATTAAATTTAAAAATTTATTTGTAATCTTTTTAAATAAGAGAATGCAAATATAGCTTAAATGTGCATTAATCCAAAGAAAATCAATGTTAAGAAATAATAAAAGAGCAGGAAATTTATACCAGCCGTGCTATTTTTCTTCCAGTTGGTTAAACCAAAGCAACGCATTTAAAATGGTTGGTACCGCAGCGGTGGTATGGTCAAGGCCGTCCAAAGGAAAATAGGTAACCCTGTCGCCCGCACCGGCATCTTCAAATTCCTGATAAACCTGCTCGGAGGTTGTTTTGGGCACATACGTGTCGGCAGTGCCGTGATATAACCGGATGGGAATGGTGGTGTTCCATCCTGAAATACTGTTGTCGGCCAGCGCGTTTCTAAAATCTGCATACAGAGGGTCGGTGTTAATGCCATTTAAAAATGAAGGTGTTATCAAAACAGCCACCGTATCGTTTAAAAAGGAATTTATTTCGTCACCATTATACTGCCCGTTAAAATAAGAAGGAAGACTATCGGCATAAGGCTCATTAAAATAATCGGTTAACGGATTGCTTACCAATCCAAGTTGATGATACGACACCCCCGTATAAGCCATATAAACCGGCATGGGGTATGTGGTATTTTCAAACATAAAATTCTGGACTATCGAAAGTGAATACGGGCCGGCACCACACACTGCCGCTTTTACTTTAAACGGCAAAGAGGCCACCTGATTGATGTCGTAAGTGGTACTTAGTGTTGACCAACCGCCTTGCGAATATCCCATCAAAAGCAAATCGTTGTTCCACTTAACGGTTATAAGGTCGTTGTCCATCATTTCTGAGGCCGCCACCACAAAATTTTCGATGGAGGCCACGGTGCTTTTTTTATGAAGATAGGGATGTAATATCTGCTCCGATTCGCCAAAACCCAGATAATCGGGAATCAGCATAATGTATCCCATAGAAGCTGTGGCATGCAGATATTGAAAAAAAGGATTGCTTAGGTTTACCGAGGGTGCTTCGGCATGCGATGTGTTGGTTCCGTTTTGAAAGCTTATCATGGGAAACGAGTTGCCTGCCGATACCGGCACACATAACAGTCCGGAAGCCTCAACCATATCACCCTGAAAAGGCGTTTTATAAACAACCTTATATACATTTACATCATACTGAACCTTTTCGGTAAGAGAAGCGGCATCGGGATAGGCAAGCTGAAGGGTTGAATACATGTTTTTTATATTGCCCACTGAGTAAGTGGCCAGGTATTGATGGCTCACATAAGCAGAGTAAGTTGGTGCCGGCGGTTCGGGAGGCAGGGTGTTTTTTTTACATCCGGTTACCATTAATAACGGCAACAACATCAAAATAATCCACTTTGAAAGGCTGAGGTTTAGGGTGCTTTGCTTCATTATGTTAAGTGTTTTTAAATTTTTTCAAAAGTACATGTTTTTTCAATAGTCAAACCCTCGGTATCGTTACCCGTTAAATACCGAGGGCTTGACTTTCTATCACAAGCTCGTTTGGATTTGCCCGTCCGGACGTGCTTTTTCGGTAGGGGCGGGCGCTTCCCAACCTTTCGGGTCTCCCTCGCACGAGCCCTCCTCGACCCGAAAGGTTTTTCCGTCCCCTGCTCACCCCCAAGCTCGTCCGGATTTGTAATCCGGATGACATAAAACCTTCGGCAGGCAGACCCTCCTCGACCCGAAAGGTTTTTTTAGTTACTTTTGGAGTATTCAAATTTTAAAATCCTGGTTGCTTTATGAAAAAGTTTTGGTTATTATCAGTGATAATTTTTGTGGCCATGAGCGTAACTGCCCAATGGACTGATGACCCTTTAGTTAACACGCCGGTTTCAACAGCTTCCGGCGAACAGGCTGTTCCTCATACGGCCTACACCGCTGACGGCCATTTTTATGTGGGATTCTATTCTTCTGAAAGTGGCAACTATAACGTCCGGTTGCAATATTTCGATTTCAATGGCAACGCTCAGTGGGCCACCGGCGGCATATTGGTGAGCAGTCACCTGCAAAACTCGTGGGTATCCGATTGGGATTTGGCGGTGGATAATTCCGGAAACTGTGTGTTGGCCTTTAACGATGTGCGCGACGGCAACGCCAATGTTTATGCCTATAAAATATCTCCTTCGGGTAATTTTGAATGGGGCGCCGATGGCATTGCATTAACTACGGCAACTGAAGATGAATATGCCCCTAAAATATGTGTGAACGGACAAAATAATACACTAGTGGTATGGGAACGTCCGGCATCGCCTCATACACAAGTGGTAATGCAAAAAATTGAACCCGATGGTACCTTAACCTGGGGAAGCCAGGGGATAACCTACCAGACAGGCACACAGGACTATACCGGCCCGGTAGGACTGGGGTTATCGGATGACAGCTTTATGGTTGCTTTTTACAAACAAACCGGTCCCTCCTATTCACCCACAAGACATGTTTATGCCCAAAAGTTTGATGGAGCGGGTGCAGCTGTCTGGAGTACGGATGCTGCTGTTTCAACTGCCGGAGGCATTTCGGCCTGGACAAATCTCAATATTGCTTCCGATGATTCAGATGGAATCCTTGTCAGCTGGGTTGACGACCGCAATAACATTATGCAACTTCAGAGTTACGTACAGCATGTTAACAGCAACGGAACAATAGCATGGGCGGCCAATGGGGAAGCGGTGGCTGACCAGGGTTCTTTTAACCATGAAAATGTAAAAATAATAGGCGTTAACAACAGCGGAGAGGTAGTGGTTGCCTGGGATAAATACAATGGAAATCAAAG
>WGDP01000162.1 GCA_015493215.1 Bacteroidales bacterium
ACTTAAAGCAGCCAGCTCGGGATACCCGTTCTTTAACAGCCAGTTAAGAAACTCACCCTTCTCTTCCGAAAAAGTTTCTCCAAAAGCCATAAGCACCTTGGCATCGTATTTTGCAAGTGAAAAATTCATGGTGTCAAAAGTAGATAAATTTCTATCAGGATAAATGTTTTCCCTCTTTACGCAGCAAGGCTCCATACTTAGAAGGTTCATCCATGGTAAAATTCATCATTTGCTTTGTAACAGGATGAATAAAGCCAATTTCCACTGCTGTTAAAAAAAGGCCTTTGCCACGCAACAACGGCTTGTCAACGGTGTATTGCTTATCGCCCACTATGGGATGCCCCAGCGATGCCATATGAATGCGCAACTGATGCGTGCGTCCTGTTTCGGGAAAAAGATTTACCAACGACAACCACCCTGTCATGGGTGAAGGGGTGTAATTGACGGTATGAAAAACAGTTCTGGCCTCCTGTCCGTTAACCGGCGTTTCAACAACACCATGACCGGGAAGCCTGCCCGATACAATGGCTCTGTATCTTTTTTTTACGATTTTGTTTTCAAATTGCCGGTTCAGCTCAACCACAACTTTTTTTGTTTTGGCTATGAGCAATAAACCCGATGTGGGGAAATCAAGCCGGTGAACAGGTTTTGGCCAGGGCATGGCATCGTCGGAGGCGGAGGGTTTTAAGTTGAACATCAAAGCATTTTGAATGGTAACATATTTGTTGCCACTCACCGATATGCCGGCAGGTTTAACAATCACCGCGAGATAATCATCTTCAAACAAAACATCCAGCTTCATGGGCAGGATTTTGGGTGGTGTTTGTTCCACATCGAAAAGCTCCAGTTTCATGCCCGGTTTTATCCACCATCCCGAAGGCCTCAGCACCCCGTCAATTTTTACAGCACCCTTTTTTAACAATTTTTTTGCCCTGCTGCGGGTTGACATCTCGGGAAAACATTGCAAAACATAGTCAAGCAGACGAATGGGGAGTGTATCAGCCGGTACAATATGGGTTTTGAGTAATATCATAATGTGCGCCAAAGATAGGCAAACAGACACAAAAAACCCCGAAACGCTCATAATGATGACCCCGGGGTGGTGCTTAACAAAAATTAACCAAAAGAGTACCTATCCAACCCCTTCCATCGATTTTTCCAATTCGCGGGCATGGGTTAAAAAGGTATTTACATTCATCTCTTTAAAATAGAGCATTCCGTGGGTGGCACGTATGCGGGGACTTTCGTTTTCATAAAAATAATTTTTACCCAATACAAGCTGAATATCTTTAAGTTGTCCTATCCAGATTTTTTCGGCGAGGGTACTAAATTTACCATCTAGCATGTAACTCGGGAAGGGGGCCTCAACCTGACTCAAATAACAATCGGTAAAGGCACTGTCGAGCACCGAGAGTGAATTTAGCGAAACAGGTACAAAGTTAGTGGCTTCGGCAGGATGAAATTTAAACCACACGTTTCGGTAACCGATTATTTTAAGGTTGGATAAATCGGTTTCCTCACCCCACAGCCTGACAGCTTCGGCAATGGCCTGTAAAACCTTGTAATGGGTGTCGGGGCCGCTTCCTTCGGGGTCGAAAGCCAGGCTGATAACGGTTGGTTTATACTTGCGCAACTCTTCTAAAATGGGGTAAACATCTCTTTTCCGTTCCGGCTGAGCGGTAAAAATATCGCCGGTATAAAAGCCAAGCCGCAAATGGTTTACATTTTTTACCCGGACTCCAAAATGTGCCCACACAAGCTCTTCTTCAAATTCACGAATCATACCCTTTAGCTTTTGTATGTCAGGCGGATTTTTTTCGCCATCGTAGCTGTTCTCAAGCTTGTGAATAATTTCGTGGATTTTTTCTTTCAGCTCAAAAGTATTTTGAATTTGATACACTTCAATCAAACTTCTCACCACCCTGTGGCTCAACCCGCGCTTACGTTCATCCGGCTCGCCCGATGCCACTTTGTTAAGGTAATGATACACATCCTTATCCCGTTTAAATTTATAGCCCGATTGATAAAAATCGGAATAATGCACCATCTGAATCTGGTCTTTAAGCAGAAAATAGAGCGTATTTTTCAGTGTTTCAATCATAAACGAGTTGGTAACGGCAGTAAATCCCGAAGTCATTACCGTAAAGAAAAAACTGTTGGATGCTTCGCGCAACTGGTGACTCACATTGGGCAGCAGGCCAAGCATAATGTCGTCGTGATGAGGACCGGTGTGATAAAAAGTTTCGTTTTGGCAATGTTTCATACCAAGAGCGATTTTACCTTTTACCTTTTCAACAACAGCATCCACCGTTTTAAGACTCACGTTGGGTATTAGTTTGGTGTAGGGATCGTTTTTAAGGTCATCTTCGGTAAGATGATGCGCGTATGTTTCCGATTTTACACACAAATCAATAATGGCTCGTTCGGTTTTTTCATCGGTCCAGATGCCGCTTGTATAATACTTGTCGATGGAGTCTTTTAACCCCACGGCAGCCCCTTTGGTAACATAAAAACGGGCATTGGGAAGCTTGTGTAACACGGTTGCCGGATAGAGGTTTGAAGGCTCTTTTTCGAGGGCATTTTTCACCACATCGGCCTTGGCTTCACCGGCAGCAATAATAATGGCTACAGCCTCTTTATTGTAGGAGATGGTTTCGAGGCCGATGGTAATAACAAGCCTGTTTTTCGACACTGCAATACCGCCCAAATCGCCGGCAGCCACCGCTTGCGTTTCAAAATTGGTGGCGGTAAGGCGTGTGTTTGAAAAATGGTCGGAGCCTCTTGTGTTAAAGGCGATATGCCCGTCGGGGCCAATGCCGCCAAGGAAAAAGCCGATACCACCGAGACTGCGAATTTTGTTTTCATACTCCGAGCACCAGTCGTCAATCATGTATATTGATTGTTGCTGCTTACGCTCGAGGCTGTTTTTCGGCTCACGAAAACGCAGCGAAAGGTCAACCTTTAAATCGGGAAAAACATCGGTAAAGGGTTTGCCGCCGGCTAAAGGTATTTCGTTGGAGTTAATAAACATTGCCTTTTCGGCATCCAACCCAAAACCATCGATATAAAACTTATTAACGTAATAGTAAAAACTGTTGTGCTGCCACGAGTGGATGGGGTAAAATTCATCAATCTGAACAAAATGCAGCCCCCTGGTTTTGGGTTTCTTCAGGTGGCTGATACCATATTGTTCAAACAGGTTTCTGGTTTTTTTCGATTCCCAGTTATTTAAAAACCAGGAAGTCCATTTTATAAAATGTTCCGGAGTTTTTCCGGTTGGAAGGCTGATTACGCCATCGGGGTTTTCGGAAATCCACTCAATAAACCTTAAAGCTGTAAATAATCCCAGCCGGGGAAAATTATCAACTACCACGTAAGGCATACGTGTTTGCATTGTTTTCATACCGGAATTATCGTAGAAAACTTTTTCAACCGATGAAAAATTTATTTTATCAACCATTATATTTTATTTGGGTTTAAAAAATATCTTTCTATGGTGTTGATGGCAGCCCCCAGTAAACTGGCTTTTTCTCCCATCTCCGAAATGTCGATTTCAATGGATGTTCTCAATTCATTTAAGCAGTACTTATTTAAAGCGTGTTCGATGGGAATGGTTAAAAACTGACCTGCCTTAACCATTTGTCCGCCAAAAATTATCAGTTCAGGATTTAATATTTGTACCAACATGGCTACGCCTCTGCCCAGCTCCGAGCCTACCTCCGATAAAATATCAATGGAAAAAGCATCGCCCTTTAATGCCGACTCAACAACCGACATGTAATGGATATGGCGAGCATCGTTGCCGGCCAGGCGGGCAAGATCAGTTTGCTCTCCCCGTGCTATGCCTTCAGTGGCCAGACGGCTTACGGCAGTTCCCGATGCAATGGTTTCAAGACAACCCCGTTTGCCACACTGACATAATATACCATCCTCAACTATGGGGATATGGCCAAACTCACCTGAAAAGCCATTGGTACCATTGTAAAGCTTTCCGTCTAAAATAAGGCCGGTTCCAAAACCCCAACCCACATATATTACCAAGGTGTTTTTTGCCTCCTTAGCTTTTCCAAAACGCAACTCTGCCAAGGCTCGTGCTTTGGCATCGTTAATAATAAAAACAGGCAAATTAATGCGCTGTTCTATCAATAAACTCACCGGAATATCCTTAAAATTCAGGTAGGTTAAATTAATGCCCTTCTCCAAATTTATTAATCCCGGCATGCTGATGCCTACACCTATTATTTGTTTGCTGTCGCCATCAAACTCCTTTAAAATCTTTTTTATTTGAGCCGTAACAATATCCACCGTAGCATTTTTATCAATTAAATCCAGCTCAAACTGATGAGGTTTAACAACATAATTGTTGTTGCTGTTGATTAAAGCAATTTTAGCCGAATATCGCTCAATATCTACAGAAATTGTATAAAAAGCATTGTTGGTTAGTCCAAGCAGATTTGGTTTTCTGCCTCCGCTGGAAGTACCCGCACCTAAGATTTCAATGCAACCTTCATTGTTTAATTCAGATAAAAGTTGCGTAATGGTGGGCAGGCTCAATCCGGTTTTTTCTACCAAATTTGCATTGGTAAGCGCCTTATTAAGGTATAACAGCCTTATAACTTCATTTTTTTGTTGCTGCTTTTTAGTATTTTTTTTGTCCTTTTTCAAGTGAATTAAAATCTGATTAATACATATTTTTAAAAGAGATTCAAAATAAATACAAATATTTTAATTAAACAAATAAAGTTTATATAATTTTTTAAAAAAGTTATTTGGTTAGAGCTAAAACCTGCCTGCATTTTAATAGTACACTGATTGGACTGATAAAACTGATTGTTTTGATAAGAAAAAAAATCAGTCAAATTATAGGAATCTATAAAATCAGTGTCCTATTTGGTTTGATGTGCAAAAAGAGCTTTGCTTTTGATCATTATATTAATAAAACAGCTGCAATACCGCATATTTATTCAAAAATCACCCGAAAGGGTGATGTATTTTAAGATTAAAAAAGGTTTTTTTGCACCATGAAAATTATGAAAAACTATCAGTTACTAATTTTATTTTCAATATTGTTTGTTACTGTTGCCAATGCCCAGCCGGGAAACCGGTATCAAATTCAGTCGGCACAAGTAAACTATGTTTATAGTGGTGACTTTTCGGGTAGCGAGCAACTTTGTTTTGAAAACTTTGGATTAAAAAAAGCCATTATTAAAAAACTTTACACAAAAAACGGCAAAAAAATTACGGCTACTAAAACGGTTTTAAAAAATGACACACTTACCGAGCTAAACCTTAATACGCATCAAAAACAAACCACTCCATTACACCATGAAAACACTACCAACGAAACACTTAGTATGCTTAAAGCCGGTAATTTTAAAAAAACAGGAGAAGAAACCATAGCGGGTTACACTTGTCAGAAACATTCGGGTGAAATGGGTGTCATCTGCATTTGGAAAGGGGTTATTTTAAAATCGGAGATAACCGTGGCCGATAAAAAAATAGTTAAAACAGCAGTGCGGATTGACACGGTTTCGGCCATCAAACCTGTGCTATTTACATTAAACGACAATTAATCATTAACCAATAAATTTAAATTTTTTAATCATGAAAAAAGCATTTTATTCACTATTTATTTTAGCCATGGCAGCCGTGCTGTTTAGTGGTTGCGACAAAAACGGAAATCCTATCGACCCCAATCCGGGTGGCGGTGGCTCGGGCGACCATGCCGAACTTTGGCATTATGATGCCCCCATTAAAGGTTTGGCTGACATTATTCCCGCCATCGATGGTAGCGGTAACATCTATTTTGCCGGTCAGGAAGAGGGTGCCGCCGGTGGCACTTCGCATGTTATTTCGGTTGACAAAAACGGCAAAGAACGTTGGAGCGTAGCCTTTGACGAATCAAGTCCAACCCATGTTATGGTTGCCGATGACAAACTGTTTTTTGGTTTCGGTGACCCGGTAAAGATTTATGCGCTTAACACTTCTGACGGTTCGGTAATCTGGAGCAAAGATTTGAGTTCCGAATACGATTTTGATTGGTGGCCGGTTATGGCCTACGCCAACCACAAACTGTATGTTGGATCGGGCCAACTTACCGAGGGTTTTGTATTCGCTTACAATCCCTCCGATGGGAACGAACTGTGGATTACACGTCTTTACGATAAAATTACGATTAGCATGGCTGTGAAAGGCGACCATATTTATGTTGACCAAATGGGATCCATCGTATGCTTTAAAGACAACGGCTCATCGGCTGATTCTCTATGGAGTTGGGAAGAACCTGGCAAGGCAAGCCGGTCGGCGCTTGAGGGAAACATCGCCATTTCTGATAACGGTAACATTTACTATCGGTCGGATCAGAATCAGATGAACATTATTTCCGGATCAACCGGCGAAACCATTACCAGCATCGTACTGGATGAAACGTTTAATAACTCAGCCAGCTCGGCAACCGTAGATGGTGAAGGTAACTTCTACATTGGCAATGGCAATATGAACAAATTTTCGGCAGATGGCAGCATAGTTTGGACTTCAGACATTAACGCCGGACTGATTAACCCTTCTTTTTCAGCAGCTCCCCTGATTGGTGAAAATGGAAATTTATATAATGCCGACCTTTTTTCGCTGACTTCTGTTAAACCGGATGGTACTCTTGACTGGATGCTTGGTACTACCGATGGTGTTGGAAACCTGCACGTGCCAACCATGGACAACGATGGTAACATCATAACCTACGCCACCGAAAAAGGAACACTCTATTGCTATAAAGGTGATGGCAGCAAACTGGCAACACAAGGCTGGCCAAAACGCTATGGCGATATGGGAAACACCAGCAGCAATTAAACCCTTTAAAAATCCAAAAAGGCTGCCTGAAAAGTAATGTGTGATTTGATTTTCGCACCGAGTGTAGTCGAAGTGCATCGTTTTACTTTTCGGGCAGTCTTTTTAAAACAACAATATGAAAAACCTTCTGTTTCCCATGCTCTCTATTTTTGCTTTTGTCCTGTTTACACTGTCATCGTGTGAAAAGGGTAAAAACCCGTTGAAACCTTATGAAGCTACTGATCACCCCGAAGTTTGGAACTACAGCTTTAACATGCAGAATCCCGGCTCGAAAACCATTCCTGCCATGGATGCCGATGGCAACATCTACTTTGCAATACAAAATAGCGAAAGCAACCCCATCACCATTTTTGCCATCGACAAAACCGGCAACGAGCTATGGAAAAACGAGTTTAACGGAAATCTTAGTTCACAAATAATCTGTCAGGAGAACCACCTCTATTTCTCTGCACAAACATCCGACAGCCGTTCCATAACCTGGTGTCTTAACAGCTCTGATGGCGAAATAGCCTGGGCTAACAGCTCACAACAAAAAGGGGGTTGCGTGATGGCTGTTTCACACGATTATGTGGTTACCGGAGCTTTGTCAGGAGGTTATGTTACTGGTGATGAGGATACCTATGAGCTGGTAATTATGGACAAAACCGGTGAAATACTAACCTCCATCAGTATTGGCAACGGAGTGGCTGCTATCAGTATGGTGGGCAACACCCTCTATTACATAACAAACCACCTTTCGGGTGGCGGATACGACAAAATACACCTTACCAAATACAATCTTACTTCAGGAACCGTTGAGTGGGTTCAATCTTCCGGCAACGATGAGGAAAACTGGCGTGTTGCCAGCCCCGATTTGGTGGTTGATAACAACAATAAGGTTTACTATGTAAGTCAGTTTGGCCTCAACGTAACCCTTCATATCATCAATCCAGATGGAACTGTTTTTAAAGAAGTGACACTCAAAGAGGTAAACGATGTTACCCTTACTCCATCGCTTGACGCAGAAGGCAATATTTACATTGGCGCTCCCGGATATCTTCAAAAGTACACCTCCGCAGGCGATCTCGTATGGTCCTTTGAAGACTACAACTACACTTCGGCATCCATTAATGTAACCTACGCACCTGTATTGGCTTCGGGTGAAATGATTTATTACGGTGGCGAAGGATTATTTGCCGTGAAAACCTCTCCTGAGATGGCTTACATCGTCTATCCCGAAACCGGCTTTACCTCGCCGGGATATCCGCTTATCAACAGCGATGGCGATATTATTACGGTGGGCAACGGCTATGTTAACTGCATAAAAGGTGACGGCCAACAGCTGCAAAACAGTGTCTGGCCAAAGGTTTACCAAAACAACGGAAATACCGCAAGCAGATAAATTGTTTTAAACAAATTTTTTATAAATAAACCAATGAATACAAAATCAATCTTAAGCAAATTAGCTTTACCGTTATTGTTAATTACCCTGCTGTTTCAGGCCTGCGAACCGGGAGACCTGCCCAACAACGACAACACCAAAAACGACCGGCAAAAATGGGTTTATGATTTCAGCAACGTTATGGCTGCCTCGCTGTACAATCAGGTTCCTGCCATCGATGAAGACGGAAACATTTACCTTATTGCCGATGTTCAATCGGGAGGCGACATTATCAAACTCTCGGCAGCGGGTGACGAGCAGTGGGTAAAATCGGAAAACAGTTACCCTATGTCGAGAATAGCCTATGTTAACAACAGAGTTTATTACATTAACAATCAGGCACTCATATGCCGCGATGCTGCTACCGGCGAAAAAGTTTGGACCACCGATGTTTCGGGAGC
>WGDP01000163.1 GCA_015493215.1 Bacteroidales bacterium
CCGGTCAGGTTATTGAATATCTTGGCACCGAAAACCACCTTGGTATTACGGAGTCAGATAAAAATTCCGGCTTGTTAATCTATCCCAATCTCGTTGAAAAGGGGAATGGAATCGTTTTAAAATCAAACGATAACAGTACAAAAACCTTAAAAATTACGGATATCAACGGCAAGATTGTCTTCTCAGGAAAATTGAACCGGAAAACAACCGTTAACACATCCTCATTTAATAGAGGGCTTTACATTGTGATAGTTGGTTCGGGAAAAAGATTTAGTACACAAGAGCTTATAATAAAATAAACAATTTTTATAGTGAGATGATACCGTTCATATAGTTATACTAATTAATAAAGTAGTCATCCTATTTAACGGATGTTTTTCGCTTGCGAAAAACAGTAATTCGTTTAATTCGAGTAATTAGATGACAAATAAGTTCTACGTTAGTTATTTTATAATTAAAACATAAACAAATGAAATATACTTCCTTTATAGCAGCCCTTTTTACAATACTTCTGCTGAGCGGATGCGGATACAACAACAAAACCACTTCCATAAAAAACGGAAACCTGATGGTTAAGGTTGATGCCAATATGCATACTGCTGTGCAAGCTGCCGAGAAACTGGCACAACCGGTTTCGACAGGAAATACACCATCCGAATATCTTGTGGCTGACAATAAGACGATTTCCGATTTTAAGCTGACCTCATCAAGTGAAAAAGCAATAGATGATAAAATTGGCCGGGGTAAATTGTATGAATTTGTTGGAAATTATGAAAGAAACGGAATTAAGCTGGAAAAATATCTTACCATTAAAATTTACAGCGATTTTCCCGGAATGGCACTGTTTGATGTAAGCTATGTTAACAAAGGCGGTTCAACCCTGTCAATTAAAAAATGGGGTAACAACAATTATCGCATCCGGCAAAACAACGACACCGTTTTCTGGTCGTTTCAGGGACAGTCAACCGAGGCGCGTGCCGACTGGATTCTTCCTGTTGAACAAGGTTTTTACCAACGCAACTACATGGGAATGAACAACTCTGATTATGGTGGCGGCATTCCCGTTTCGGATGTTTGGCGAAGGGATATAGGCCTTGCCGTGGGACACACTTCGCTGCACCCCGAGCTGCTGTCCATTCCGGTTAAAATGGACAATCCAAGTTTTGCTGATGTAGCCGTTGAAAAGAGTTTTAAAGAAGCTTATGAACTTAAACCCGGTGCCGGTTTGTCAACCCCCGAAACATTTGTTATGCTTCATCATGGCGATGCTTTTAACGCCTTAAGGGAATTTTCGCAGCTGATGGTTAAAAAAGGGGTGAAGCTTACCAAATCTCCGGCATCAGCCTACGAACCGGTTTGGTGTGCCTGGGGTTATGAACGGAAATTTACCGAAGCGGAAGTGATTGGAACCCTTCCCAAAGTAAAGGAACTGGGCATTAAATGGGCGGTGATTGATGACGGCTATCAAATTGGTGAGGGTGACTGGAATGTAAACCCTAAACGTTTTCCTCAAGGAAATGCCATGATGAAACAGCTCGTTAGCAAAATCCACGAAAACGGATTAAAAGCCAAGCTGTGGTGGGCACCTCTGGCTCTGGATCCATGTACCCCGCTTTGGAACAACCACTATCACGACATCCTGCTTTTCAATGAGGACACAAGCCCCCGGTTTATAACCTGGTGGGACGCCTATTATATGTCACCACTCTCCGGCCTAACCTATTCGGAAACCGAAAAGGTTTTAAACATGTTTTTCGACCAGTGGGGCTTCGACGGGCTGAAAATGGACGGGCAACATCAAAATGATGTCCCTCCCGATTACAATTGGAAAATAAACAATGATAATCCGGAATCTGCTCCGCAAAAACTTCCCGAATTTTTTGAAACGGTGTATAAAAAAGGCATGGCAAAAAACAAGGATGCTGTTATTGAAAACTGCCCCTGTGGCTGTTGCATCAATTATTACAACCTGCAAGGGATGAATCAGGCTGTTAGCTCGGATCCTGTAAGCTCGTGGCAAATCAGGCTTAAAGGCAAGGTTTATCATGCTCTTAACCCAAATTTAGCATATTATGGCGACCATGTCGAGCTGAGTGACAACGGCAGCGATTTTGCCAGCTCGTTTGGTGTGGGGGCAGTGCTGGGCACCAAATTCACCTGGCCAAAGGATAATCCTTATGCCGAGGGCAGTTACCTGCTTACTCCTGAAAAGGAAAAAGTGTGGAAAAAATGGTTTGGACTTTACAATAAAATGCAGCTGTCAAAAGGAACCTGCCTTGGTGGGTTGTACGATATTGGATTTGATAAACCGGAAACCCATGTTATTAAAAAAGACGGGGTACTTTATTATGCTTTTTATGCCGATAACTGGAAGGGTGACATTGTTTTGAAAGGGGTGGATAAAAACAAATCGTATAAAGTTTACAACTACGTTGACAGTGTTAAAATCGCTACCCTCAAACCGGGTGAAAACACAATTCATGTTTCTTTTAAAAAGAATCTGCTAATTAGTGTCCGGTAGTTTTTTTTGAATGAGTCTAACATATAGATTAACCGTCTATACCGATTTAAAATATTTTTAGCCATGAAAAAGTTAATTTTATTACTAATTGTTACAAGTGCGGTGGTTTTTACCGTAACTTGTTGTAAAAAGGAAAAAGAGGCCGAATGTATTAAAAAGGCCTGGTATCAGGATCATGACGGTGATGGACGCGGAAACCCGGATCTACATAAGATGGCTTGCGATCAGCCGGAGGGATATGTTGCCGATAGCACGGATAAAAACGACAATTGTGTTGAAAAACTTTATTTTAGAGATGCCGATGGTGATGGACACGGAAACCCGGAAGATTCAATCTATGCATGTACCAAACCTGAGGGCTATGTGTTAGACAGTACGGATAAGGATGACTCTTGTGTGGAATCTTATTTTTACGAAGATGCCGACGGCGACGGTTTGGGGAATCCCGATGTGTATCAATTTGTTTGTCAACTGCCCGAAGGATATGTTACCAATAATTTAGATGACAATGACTCCTCTCCCTGCGAGCCTGCAACATATTACGAAGATGCGGATGCCGATGGTCTGGGAAATCCTAATGTTTCGATTGACACATGTATTCAACCGGAAGGTTATGTATCTAATGCCGATGATGTAAACGACCGCTGGGTTTGTGATAATACCCCGTCTTACAGGTCATCATCCGACGAAGATATTGTTTTTGCAATTGTAGGTGATTTGGGAGCCGAGGGTAGTGTTGAAGAGTCTGTTGCCAATCAAATTAAAAGCTGGAATCCCGATTTCATTGTTACTTGCGGTGATAATGACTATGCAACAAACGGTAGAGAGTTTGACGGTTTCGATAATGGAATAGGAAGATATTTTCATGATTATATATACAACTATCATGGTAAATTTGGAGAAGGTTCCAACACATGGCGCTTTTTCCCCACAATAGGAGACCATGACGGCGGAGATTGGCAAGCACCTTTTAGCATTGACAATTATTTGGATTTCTTTTCCCTTGAAAACCAGGTGTTACCTGGTGATTTTAATACCGGACCCGGAAGGTATTACCAATTTAGGTGGGGTAATGTACATTTTTTTATTTTGAATACATGGGATTGGGATGTAGCCGAACCTGACGGTGTGGGCAGGGATTCAGAACAAGCTCAATGGTTACAAGAACAAGCTTGTGCATCCGATGCTTTGTTTAAAATAGTTGTTTCACATTGGCCTGCTTACGGGTCAAACAAACATTGGCAGGATGGTGCAGGCCGTTATCTTATGGACTGGCGCTGGATAGCAATGGGAATTGATATTATGTTTGCCGGAAACGACCATGGTTATGAAAAAGTTGTGCTGCCTAACGGATTTAAACATAAGGGCGTTAACAACGAAGGCTTTTACTGCATTACGAGCGCAGGCGGAGGTGCAACACTTTATCAATACAGAGAACCTTATCATCCGGGTAGCGAAGTGCGAATTTCCAAACATGGTGCTTCAAAAATTGTTATTAGCGGTAATACGTTAACTCAATGTATCCCCACTACCAACCCCGTCTTTTTTGAGATAGCAATACGCTCTATGTTTGCGCTCAAAAATCAACAAGATGTTTACAATATCCTCCAGCAACAGGTTTCACCTCTATGTTCATCCCACTGATATGCGAAAAAGTTTTGACGGGC
>WGDP01000164.1 GCA_015493215.1 Bacteroidales bacterium
GTGGTAAAAATTGATTATTTCCTTCCGGGTTGTGCACCTCGTGCCGATCTAATTTGGGACGCGCTGGTAGCCATTGTTACAGGCAAAGAAATGGACTTGCCGTACGAAGTTGTAAAATTTGATTAAAACATGAAAAGCAAAATATTATGTCAAAAAAAATAACCATAGAACCGGTAACAAGGGTTGAAGGCCACGGAAAAGTTACCATCAAGTTGGATGATTTCGGACGGGTAACCCAATCGAGATTACACATTGTTGAGTTCAGAGGCTTTGAACGATTTGTGCAGGGCAGGCCTTACTGGGAAGCACCTGTATTGGTGCAACGCCTCTGCGGAATTTGTCCTGTGAGCCACCATCTGGCAGCCGCCAAAGCCCTTGATGTTGTTGTGGGGGCAGGAACAGGAGAAGGGTTAACCGTTACCGGCGAAAAAATACGTCGTTTAATGCACTATGGCCAGTTTTTCCAATCGCACGTACTCCATTTTTTCCACCTAAGCTCACCCGACTTCCTGTTTGGCATTGATGCCGCTCCCGAGTTAAGAAACATTATTGCGGTGGCACAGGAAAACAAAGAACTTGCCTATCAGGGAATTATGATGCGAAAATATGGCCAGGAGGTAATTGCAGCCACCGCCGGAAAAAAGGTTCACGGAACCGGAGCCATCCCCGGAGGGGTAAACAAAAACCTGAGCATTGACGAACGCGACAGCCTTTTAAAAGGTACCGACCCCATGAATGCTGATAAAATGGTAGAATGGTCGGTTGGGGCACTCGACTTTTTTAAGCACTACCACAAGAACAACAAAGATATGGTTGACAATTACGCCAGTTTTCCATCGAACCACCTCAGTTTGGTTCGTAAGGATGGTGCGCTTGATATCTATCATGGCGTGTTGCGAGCAGTTGACAATGAAGGACGACGTATTTTAAACGATGTTGACTATCAGGACTACAATCATTACATCGAAGAAGAAGTTAAGAACTGGACTTATATGAAATTTCCTTATTTAAAAGAGTATGGCCGCGAAAAAGGATGGTATCGCGTAGGGCCGCTTGCAAGGTTAAACGTGTGCGATTTTATTCCCACCCCCCTCGCTCAAAAGGAGTTTGAAGAGTTTAAGGCCTACACCAAAGGAAAACCCAATGGCATGAGCCTGCATTATCACTGGGCACGTCTTATTGAAGTATTACATGCTGCCGAAGTGATGAGAGACCTTTTAAACGATCCCGATTTACAAGGTGACGATTTGGTTGTTAAAGGCAACCGGCAATCTGAAGGTGTTGGTGTTATCGAAGCACCGCGAGGCACTCTGTTTCACCACTATAAAGTGGATGACAACGACCTTATTACCATGGCCAACCTCATTGTTTCAACCACCAACAACAACGAACCCATGAACAGAGCTGTAAATGCCACCGCCAAAGCATTTATGAACGGAAAGCAGGAAATTACCGAACCTATGATGAATGCTGTTGAAGTGGCTATCAGAGCCTACGACCCTTGTTTGAGTTGTGCCACACACGCCCTGGGACAGATGCCATTGGAGATAACTTTGATGAATGCAAAAGATGAAATTATGGATAAAAAAATTAAAGGTTGATTTAAAAATATAGAACTATGAACAGAGAAAAAAAAGTGCTTATATATGGCTATGGAAATCCCGGCCGGCGCGACGACGGCATGGGAATAATAATTACCGAAATGATTGAAGAGTGGAAAAACGAACATAACCTGACCCAAATAGATGTTGACAGCAATTACCAGCTTAATGTGGAAGATGCTGAAAAGATATCGCAATACGATGTGGTTATTTTTGTGGACGCCTCTCAAGAGGAGGATTTAACCAATTTCAGACTTGTTGAAGTAATTCCAAACGAGGAAAAGGTGGAATTTACCATGCATGCCGTATCACCTGCCTATATTGTGCACCTGTGCCAAAAACTTTTTAGCAAAAAACCCGAAACCAAACTTTTAAGCATCAAAGGATACCGATGGGAGTTTCAGGAAGGCATTTCGGACAGTGCCCTTTTAAATATGGAACGTGCATTTATCTTTTTACAATGCCAGTTGATGAGTTTATTGGATATCAAATTTTCGGGAATAAAATGTAATTAATCATGGATTTAACAACAAAATATTTAGGGCTACAGCTAAAGAACCCCATTGTAGTAAGCAGCTCGAGGATGACCGGCGACCCCGAGTCGATAAAAAAGTGCATTGATGCCGGAGCCGGAGCCATTGTTTTAAAATCGTTGTTTGAAGAACAATTGCGCATAAAAACACAATCGAAACTGGACAACAGCCGCGCTTCGGAGATGTACTTTTGGTTTCCTGAAGCAAAAAGCCTTGTTATGGAACAGGGTATTAAAGCCAACATGGAGCAGTATCTTAATTTTGTAAAAAAGGTAAAAGCCATGAGCAGCGTTCCCATTATTGCCAGCATCAACTGTCAAACTCCCGACGAATGGCCGCTGTTTGCAAGTGCTATTCAGGAAGCAGGCGCCGATGCGCTGGAACTTAACATAGCCATTTTTCCATTTAACAATTCCATGGCGAGCTGCGAACTGGAGGAGGTTTATGTTCAAATTCTTAATCAGGTTAAAAAGCATGTTTCCATTCCGGTATCCATTAAACTGGGACATTATTTTACAAACCTTTGTGCATTGGCTCACCGGCTGGTGGAAAACAATGTTGACGGACTGGTTTTGTTTAACCGCTACTTCAGGCCTGACATTGATATTGATTCGATGAAAGTGGTGGAAGACAACTATTTTTCGTCGCCTGAGGAACTACCCGAATCGTTGCGCTGGATTGCTTTAATGACCGAAAATAATCTGGGTTGTAATCTGGCCGCCTCATCGGGCATCCACTCCTATGTGGGCGTTGTAAAACAGCTGCTTGCAGGAGCCGATGTAACACAAATATGCAGCACGCTATACCTCAATGGAATTGACTATTTAACCGAAATTTTACAAGGGCTTGAAAGTTGGATGATGAGCCATAATTTTGAATCGATTAACGATTTTAGAGGCAAGTCGCTAAATAAGCAAACCATGGATGCATCCTTTGAGCGAGTTCACTTTATGAATCGTAATTTTGATTAAAAATAAAAAATCTTGATAGCTCCAACAGTAATATTCGCTTCGATGTAGAGAGGAATCCGCTTTTTATCGTTTGACACCCAAACTTTTATGGCATCATCGGCACTAAAAAGTTTGTTATCGGTTACAATGGCCGTAAATTTTATGGCGCTGATACGTTGTTTGTTTTCCATAAGCAAAGTGTCCAATCCTGCATAAACAATCTTTTGCCGGTGTACAATGCCATCCATTATGATGGGAAGGGTGATGGTATCACCAATAGTAAATGCATCGAAATTATAAAACCGAAGTTTATTGGTGGCAGCCATGGCATCGTACATTGGATAATTAAGATATACCGTATCCTGCTTTAAAGGTTTCCGTGTTTCCTCGGTACTTATATAAGCCACTGATTTACTGTAATCAAACCGATAGCTGTTGTTAATTCGGTATCCGCCTTCCAGCGTATTTTTAGTTGCTAATACCGGCAGATAACTACCGTGATAACACCATGAAGTATAATGGTCGTCAACTTTAAAAAGCCAATTCCATCGCGGCAACGATTTGCCAACCCCCTCCAAACGCACAACGGGAACCCCTTCAAGCGTATCGGGTTGCGATGATAACGTAAGTGCTCCGCCATTAATCCAGATAAACCCCCAGTTGTAATACACTTTGTAGGAAAGTTTTTCGGTTTGTCCGAAAAGGTTCGGCCAAAAACCAACTGCCAATAAAAATATGATGAGGCATTTTTTCATTTTACCCACTACTCAGGCCCAAACGACTCTAATCCTCGTTTATTAAGATATATCACAATGGAACCAACAACAATTTTCGCTTTG
This sequence comes from Bacteroidales bacterium, assembly GCA_015493215.1. Taxonomy (GTDB): domain Bacteria; phylum Bacteroidota; class Bacteroidia; order Bacteroidales; family F082; genus B16-G9. The sequence goes on from WGDP01000164.1 coordinate 3,924, forward strand.
GCTTTGGCAAGTCTTCTGTACTGGTCATCGGTAATCCATACCAAAATGGCGCTATCACCTCTGAAAAAAGTACTATTGGACACGACGGCTCCCAGTTTTATCATGGGAACACGATTGTTACTCAATGATTTTAACGTGTCGCGCCCGAGGTAAACAATGGGCTGTTCAAATATTTTCCCGTCCAGAATGGTGTTAAATTTAAGGGTATCACCCGGGTTAAACCGGTCAAAATCCCATGAACGTAAATAGTACAAGGCCGACAAAGCGTCGGTAATAAATCCTGATACCTTTTTGGTTTTATTTACCGGTGTGCTATCGGTGGTTTCCATATAAATACCGATTTCACCGGTAGTTGGATTAAAGTTATAAATGTCGTGTACCCACACACCCTGTTCGGTATTTTCTTTTTCAAACCGAATGGGGTACAATGTTTTATAATTAACAACTGATGTATATGAATCTTCCAAACTAAAAATCCAGTCGTACTTTTTCATGGAATATCCCTTGGCAACAAACCGGTATGCTTTTGTTGAGTCGGTATAAATGGTGTCGGTGGTAAAATTAGCCAACCCGGCTTTAATCCAAATTCGGCTCAGCTTATAATAAACATCGTAATGAAGTTTTTCGTTCACCGGCAACTGAAAAGAGGTATCCACTGCAACCTGACTGATACCGGAAAAAGCAAGCAGGTTGAACAAAATAACAAGCAAAAGATTTTTCATAAAGAAATTTTTGCAAAAGTAGCATAAATCAGGTGTAAAACTTAAGCAACGAACGCATATTCTCCATGCTCAACCTTTCAAGGCTAATTCCTATTTTTTAACCTCTTGCATTGTACGAATCTGCTTCATGACAAGCTTTTTGGGGCTAACAGGCACCATGGCAAGCATCACACGTTGCATAAACGGCAGGCCGGTAACCACATCCAACTTTCCCTTAAGCATTCCCTGATATCCATCGTTGGCTACCTGATGTGCGCCGGCCACTTTGTTGAACATATCGGTTTTATCCATTCCCGAAACGCGTCCAAATTCTGTGTCGGTGGCGCCGGGCATAAGGGCGGTTACCGTAACATTTGTATCGTGCAATTCTTCGGCAAGTGCATTGCTAAATGAGGTAACATACGCCTTTGAAGCAAAATAAACCGCCTGCAACGGCCCCGGCATAAAAGATGCTGTTGACGAAACATTAAGAATTCTACCTTTGTTACGCTTTACGAATCCGGGAAGAAAAAATCTTGTAAGGGCTGTTAATGCAACAATGTTCAGATTAATCATGGCCAAATCCTTTTCCCATGGCCGCTCGTAAAATTTTCCCAATCCGCCAAAGCCTGCATTGTTGATTAAAAAATCAACCGTAATACCTGACTTTTCCACGGTATCGAAAACCTGTTTCGGAGCCTCAGGACGGGTTAAATCCAAGGCCATCACCATTACGCTAACCTTATATTTAGCTTCTATTTCATTTTTTAAAGCGTCCAGTTTATCATGGCTGCGTGCAATTATTATTAAATCGCCACCCATTTGGGCATGGATAATGGCAAACTCTTTACCAATTCCGGTTGATGCACCGGTTATTAATGCTACCTTTTTCATTTACAATTTTTTAGATTTCTTTTTACAAGAATATACTTTCCTCTGCATTAATTGTCGGAACAAATACGGACTCCTTACAAAATGATTTTCAGGTAGTGACAAAAAACAATCAGAAGCATCAACAGATGATATTACACCGGGAAATTCTAAAAATATTTCATCAACCAGGTTATCATATCAGCAATTACCTCGTCTTTAATCGGTTCGTTTATTATTTCGTGACGGGCACCCTTATATAATTTAACAGTTACATCATTTACTCCTGCCGATTGGTATTTTTTCGCAATCAAATTGATGTCTTTTCCCTTGTTTGACAACGGGTCATCAACACCCGAAGCGAGATATATACCCAAATTATCGGGTGTACTGCTAAATACAGCGTCTTTTCTGACTTCAAGAATGGCTTTCGACATTTGCACTCCAAACTCAATGGTGATGGTGTTTCCGTTTAAGGGGTCTGCCACATATTTTTCCACCTCTTTTTCATCGCTGTTAATAAAGTCGAGGGTTCCTTTTCGGTTTTTAACTTTTTTGTTCAGCTGTCCCCATAAAAAATCATCAAATTTTTGGTTTGGCTTATTTTTATCGGCAAAAAGTGACCATGTTTTTGCCAGCATCAGCCCTCCTTTTAGCTCGAGGGTATTTCCCCATGTTGTTCCCGATATAACAGCAGCTTTAAACTCATCGCCACGTATTGAAATAAATTTTCTGGTTAAAAAAGAGCCAAGGCTATGCCCGAAAATGGCTTTTGGTAAACCGGGATATCTCTTTTCAATATCATCGAGAATCTCACTCAGATCATCCACCACCCTTAAAAAGCCATCTTTATCTCCAAAGTGCGAAAAGATACCACTCTCTTTGGCCGTTAAACCATGCCCCCGGTGATCAGGTGCAAAAACGGCAAAGCCATGTTTGTTAAGCTCGCGTGCAAAATAGTCGTAACGTTGGGCATGCTCCACGGCACCATGCACTACTATCATTAACTTGTCGGGATGAGCAGGTATCCATTGGTGCAGATGAATGTTTGCACCGTCACTGATTTTAACAACTGATGTACTGTAATTCATATTGAAAACTTTTAACAGCTAAAGATAAGAAAAATAACTTAACCGAAATCAGTTAACGTTTTAATTTACAAAAAACTTGGTAATCTCAAATAACGTTGTATCTTTGCCGCACATCAAAAAAACACCTAAAGTTTTAAGTTAGTACAATTAGTTTTTACGAGTTTTTCTCTTCTTACCAAATTATATTTTACAATTACTTTATCAATAGCGTTTTTAAATAGTATTCATTATTTTTATAATCAATATTGAATCAATCAGATGCTATCAAAAACAGGATGTTTTTATGTGTAAAACAATTAACAATTTAACATTAGTAAGATGCAAGAAGGCACAGTAAAATTTTTCGATGAAACTAAAGGATTTGGTTTTATTACATCAGCAGAATCAAACGAAGATATTTTCGTTCACTCATCAGGTTTAAAAGACCAGATTAGAGAAAATGACAGAGTACAGTATAATACTGAACAGGGAAAAAAAGGATTAAACGCCGTTAACGTTGAAGTTATCGACTAATTCCTGATAACCTCTATTTATCTGCATAAGATAAATATTCATTTAAAAAGGCCGTTTTAACAAACGGCCTTTTTTATGGCATCAAATATCCATTCCGGTTCGTTGCTAAAAACATATTTCCCCACAGAATGAAAAAAACCCGGTTGGCACCCGTATTTTCAAAATTCAGCTTGTTAATATACCCTTACCATTAAGCTACTCAGAGTAACTGTTGCATTACGAAACAAACAAAACAGATAGACAATATTTCTTATCAATGGATAACTATTTTACCGGTACGTCCGTTGCTAAAGCGCAGAAGATAAGTACCTGACTTCTCGCCGGAAAGGTCAATAGTATTCGTGCCTTTACGCAAAATCTCCTGTTTGACTAACCTTCCCGAAAGGTCGTAAACTTTTGAAGATAAGACTGTATTTGTCGGATTTTCAACATAAATAAGGCCGCTTGTAGGGTTTGGATAAATTAGTGGCATCTCGATACGGTTTTCGTACACACCCTCAAACCCGAAAAACGACCAAAAGTATTCTGTTCGTCCTTGATTTACCCATTCACCATCAAAGTTCAGCTCTCGGTCAAATCTGGTTAAATTTCTGTGTATGTCGTATGAGTATTGATCTCTTTCAACATCACTCATTTCCCCGGCATCATTATCAGTAGATTTATAGATATAGTACTGAAGTAATTCATTTTCATAATACCAAATTTCCTTACTTGTGTATTTCCAGTCATTGTCTGCCCATTCAGCATGACCCTCTTCAGTAATTTTGTTATCAGTATTATAAATATGATACATATGTGACCCATTTTTCCATGAAAAGTCCAAACCAGAATAATTCTGGCCAGTACTTTCCATCAGCAAATTTTGACTGTTGTATTTGTATAAACCCCTGCTGTTTTTTCGCCAGGAACCATTATCGGGTTGCCAAAAAGAAATAACTAGTGTATCAACACTATTTGCACTATTGATGTGTTTATCTTCTTTCCTGCCCGGTATCCATTCTGAAAAATAATCCGGTCTGCTGTAATGAATACAAATATAATGTTTGGTCGAAGGATTGTACTCATTAACATCCTTTTGTATAGAAACCCAATCCTGAACATCAGTACGCCACTGTTGATTTAAAATTAAGGTGTCGTAGCCATAGTCATCAGAATAATACAATACCCGGCTATGCTTAGTCCAGGTAAAGTTAGCTGTATCAAGATCAGAAATCATCAGTTCTTCCAATTTCCCGGTTAGCGAATAAAACCATTCAATTTTTAATCCCTGTGTATAGCCATGAAGGTCATCATCCCAGCTATAAATGATTTTTTCAGTAGTCAATCCCATAAGATTAAATTTTTGTGCTTCAGTTAAAATCCATTTATCTAAATCACCTTTCCAAAAATGACCGTAATGTTCTTTTACCGAGGAGTCGTTATCGAAATATACAATAGAGTCATAGTGATAGTTGACCCATTTTTCAGTATTGTATTCCCGTCGTATTTCTAATGATTTAACGGGATTGCCTTTACTGTTCTTACCTAAATAATAATTTTTCCGGGTTAGTCCTTGCCCGCTACTGTCAACAAATAAATAATAATATGAGGAATCCAACACCCAGATGGAATCGGCTGTAATGTTCTTTGTGGCTGTGTTCAACATAGCAGTATCAACGGAGAGACCTATTCTTAAGTGGTTGAAAATATGGCTGTTTGACTGGCAAAAAACATACTGAGCATTTAAAGCCAAGAAGGTCAATGCAAAAACAAAAAACTTTTTCATATCAATGTTGTTTGGTTAAGTTGTCGATGATAAGGATTATAGAAACGATAAAGTTACAAAAAAATATTAGAAAATGATTTTTGACCAATATCAAAATAATTCATGGTTATCGAAAAACGATATGGATTCTACATGTTTATTCTAAAATATATACCCTTTCGGGTATAAAATAATAATTCGTCACTTACTCTATACCCGTACGGGTATAACAGGGCAGTCTTAGTAATATTTGAATTTAACTATTGTTATAAATGCCTTGGTAGCAAGAGTTATATTTACAAACAGGTTTTGTTTTACCATTTGTGTAACAAAAAAAAGCCGCTCGAATGAGCGGCTTTTTGCGGTCTGGACGGGACCGTAAATGCCTGTTTACTGGCTTTCCAGTCTTTTTCTATTTTTCTTTATATATATCACTATATCAGTAGTATGCAAAGGTATATAATAAATTTAAGCAAAGTCAAACTAAGTTAAACTAAATTCTGACGCCACCTATACGCCACCTAATTTGATATTTTTGCTATCTTTGAAAAGTCAATATTTAATATTTTTTTACAATGCCAAAAGCAAAATTCTTCCTCAAAAAAAATGATAATCCCAAAAAAGAAACACCCATCTTTATCGTAATACATTTTAATAAAAATCGGCTTAGAATTTCAACGGGTTTAAACATTCAACCCAGGTATTGGAATCCACTCGAACAACAAGCCAGAAATATTCGTGGTTTTACTGATCGATCTGACAAAATCAACGAAAAACTGAAAGAACTGAGAATTGCAATGGAGGAAGCTTATGATGATTTCAAAAAGAAAGGAATTATCCCACAAGTTGATGAATTAAAAACTGCCTTTCAAAAAAAACTAGTTTATAACGATGCCGTTTCGTTATTACCGGAATTTTGGGAAGAGTATGAAAAATTCATTGAATCATCCAAAGGCCGGGTAGTAAAAGATGTTATTAAAGACTACAATTCTTTAAAAAAGCATCTATTTGGCTTTCAGAAACACACCAGAAGAAAAATATCTTTTGAAGAATTCAATTATTCTTTTTATCAAAAATTTACGAAGTATCTTACTTACGATGTTGTAAAACCCAATGGCGAAAAGGGACTGTCAACCAACACTGTCGGCAAACAAATTAAAAACCTAAAGGCATTTTTAAATTACTGCTTTAAATATGAGATAATCGAACGATTTGATCTTTCAAATTTTAAAACTGTTACCGAGGACACGTATGCAATATTTCTTTCAGAGAATGAAATAGATCAAATTTATCATACAGATTTGTCAGACCATCACGAATTAATCGAGAGCAGAGACTTACTGGTGCTCGGCTGTCAATTAGGACTGCGTTCGAGTGATCTGTTTCGCTTAAGGCCGGATATGATTCGTAATGGCATGATACGTATCACGATGAAGAAAACCAGTAAAGCCGTGGTTATACCATTAAATCAGCTGGCAAAAGAAATTATCAACGAGTACAACGGGGATTTCCCGAATAAAATGAACAGAAACAGCTTCAACGCTGACTTAAAGAAAATTGGTGAAATTGCGAAGATTGAAGAAGATATAATTATCACAAAAAAACGTGGAGTTGAGAAACAGGATATCTCTTATAAAAAATACGAGTTAATGTCATCACATATCTGCAGGCGCTCTTTTTGTACCAATCAGTATCTAAAAGGGGTTCCCACGGTGTTTTTGATGAAAATAAGTGGGCATAGCACCGAGAAAGCTTTTTTACGATATATCAAAATTGACGAAGAGATGGCCGCCAGAAAAATGATGGAGTTTTGGCAGCAGGGGTAAAACGAAACAATCTATTTAATAAAACTCATAAATACTTGAAGATAGTAAATCATGTAACCGCGATTACTTCTGCTAATTCATCTTTAAACCAATCTATAAAAATTTCTTCGGGATTTCTCTTTTTCCCTTCGAGATATATCACAACAGAAATTTCATCCAAAACATTGTCATCTTTAAAATCGAGACCCATTTTGAGAATGAAACTGTATGGTTGAATATTGACCAAATAGCGGAACTATTTCAAAAATCCCGTTCTACTATAAACGAGCATATTCTAAATATTTACAATGAAAAAGAGCTTGAAAAAGAGGATACTATGAGAAAAATCGGAAATTCCGATTTTTCTACTAAACCCACCAATTGTTACAATCTAGATGTCATTATCTCGGTAGGTTACAGAGTAAAATCGCACAGAGGTGTGCATTTTAGAAATTGCAGAAATCCAAGCTTTAGACCGTACCCCGATGTACATGGCCGATTGGATTAAGCAGTTGGATACTTTCTTGAAAATGACCAATAAAGATATATTGCAACATTCAGGAACTATAAATCATCAAAAAGCGATAGAAAAAGCTCATCGCGAATATGAAATTTATAAAGAGAAAATTAAGAATAGAATCACACAGGTTGAAAA
>WGDP01000165.1 GCA_015493215.1 Bacteroidales bacterium
GAAAGTAAAAGACAGGGACTTTTTCTTTCAGGCGATATCATATAAATGTATCTTGGTTTAACATGATCACCTGTCTTTTCCCATTTAAATTCTATAAAACAAAAATAGAATTAAATGAACCTTTCTTTTTTGATTTTGCAAACATACGAGGTTTTACCCGGTACTGCTCACGCTTCAATCCCAACCAACCCGCTAAGACAGCGCTCCGTAAAAAAAACCCCCACAAGCCTGCCGCACGAGCTTGCGTGGGCTGCGACCTTTCAGGTCGAGGCAGGGTTGTGGGTGGAGTCCTGAAAGGTCGGGCAAGGGTGTAACAAACATATTATGAGTGAAATATGTCGTCCGGATTACCCGCCTGCCTGCCGTTTACCCGCCTTTGGAGGGCAGGCAAGCCGGACGGGTAGCTTAATATTTCAAAATGAAGCTTATTACAGATACTTTAAGTTGCCCTTACAGGGCGCTAATGCTTTTTTTCCGAATGATTCCAAGGCTTCGCCATTGGGATAGATTAAGCCTCCCTTCCAGGGCGTCCAGGTGAATAAGTGGACACTTTTTAATTAATAGGTGGCCTGGTTTTCGAGTGAAATAAACAAATTACGCTTTTCAACCTTTCGGGTCTCCCTCGCACATGCCTGCCTGCCTTCGGCAGGACTAAGCGGTGGCGTGTAGCAATCTGTAATTGCAAACGAGCTTATGGTATTATGAAATAAATCACATTTATCTGTTTTAGTAATTTTCTGTATTCAATATTATTATCTTTGACCAAAACAAGATATGTTATGACCATTAAAGAAGCACAGCAAACCGTTGACAGGTGGATAAATACAACAGGAGTAAGGTATTTTAACGAATTGACCAACATGGCCATTCTTACCGAAGAGGTGGGCGAACTGGCTCGCATTATTGCCCGGAAATATGGTGAACAGTCGTTTAAGGAATCGGATAAAGCATACAACCTGGCCGATGAAATGGCCGACATTATGTTTGTACTTATTTGCCTTGCCAACCAAACCGGCGTTGATTTGACTGATGCGATGAAAAAAAATCTGATAAAAAAAACCAGGCGCGACAGTGATCGCCATAAAAACAATGAAAAACTTAAATAACGAACTTATATGAACAATAAAACTGGCAAACTCAACAAAATATCACTTATTGCAGGACTTTCTGGAAACATTTTGGAATGGTACGATTTTACGGTTTACGGTTTTTTTGCAACGGTAATTGGTGCTCAGTTTTTTCCGCATGAAGACAAAGTTGTACAGCTAATAGCTGCTTTCGGTGTTTTTGCTGCCGGATATCTGATGCGGCCCATTGGCGGTATTATTTTTGGTAATATCGGTGACAAAAAAGGAAGAAAAAAGGCACTTACCATTTCAATACTTTTTATGGCTGTTCCCACCACCCTTGTGGGGCTTTTACCCACTTACGAGAGTATTGGCTGGCTTGCAGCCCTGTTGTTGGTAATTTTACGGCTGTTACAAGGGCTTTCGGTTGGCGGTGAGTTTACCGGATCCATCTCTTTCTTGGTTGAGAAAGCACCTGCAAACAGAAGGGGTTTTTATGGTAGCTGGAGTACCTTTGGTGTATTTGGGGGTATGTTGCTTGGTGCCGGACTTGCGGCCATTATTACTTCCGTATTAACGGATCAGCAATTGCATAGTTATGGTTGGCGTATTCCTTTTTTACTCGGCGCTGTTATTGGAGTTGTGGGGTTGTTTCTAAGAAAAGGAATGGATGAAGGCGAAGTGTTTGCTGAAGCAAAAAAAGATAAAAACAGTTCAAAATTGCCCCTTGCAGAGTTTTGGGCAAACTATAAGTTACAATCGTTAAAAATAATTTTAATTAGCTGGGCTTTCGGCGTATCGGTTTACCTGTTGTTTATTTTTCTCCCGTCGTACCTTCATACATTCCACCATGTAAAACTGAGTGATGCCCTCTCGGCTCACACGATGGCCATTGTATTTTTGATGCTTATCATTCCGGTTTTCGGGCATCTTACCGATAAATTGGGAAGAAAGACGGTGTTGCTGATGTCGCTCGTTGGTTTTGTAATTTTTACCTATCCTCTTTTTGCGCTTATGTTCAACAATACTTTTTACTCAGTTTTATCAGCGATGTTGGCTTTTGCAGTGCTTGAAGCTATTTTTCAGGCTGTTATGCCTGCACTTATGACTGAGATGTTTCCTGCCCGTGTGCGATATACGGGGCTGTCGGTTAGCTACAACATTTCGCTTGCTATTTTTGGCGGAACCACACCTTTGATAAGTACCTGGCTGATTAAAATAAGTGGAGGTAATGTTTGGATGCCTGCTTACTATCTTATTGCCACCTGTTTAGTGGCAATAGTAACAACGTTTTTTATTCCCGAAACCTATAAAAAAGAGTTGAAATAGTTTTTTTTTTGTTTTTGTAAAAAAAAACGGGCTGCGTTAAATCAATTTTTAACGTAGCCCGTTTATCAACAACTTTTAGGCATTTTTGAAGACAAGGTTATCGCCTTCCACATCGATAAGAATCTTGTGATCCTTTTCTATTTTTCCGGCCAAAATCATCTTCGACAGTTCGTTGAGAACCATTCGCTGAATAACCCGTTTAAGTGGCCTTGCGCCAAACTGCGGATCGTAACCGGCGCTTGACAGCTTGTTGATTGCGGCATCGCTGATTTCGAGATGCAAGCCGTTTTTGGCAAGCATGGTTTTTACCATCTCAAACTGCAACTTAACAATGTCGTGGATTTCATTCCTCGAAAGCGGTTTAAACATGATGATTTCGTCAATCCTGTTTAAAAACTCGGGACGGATGGTTTTTTTCAACAGTTCAAAAACTTCATCCCTTGTTTTTTCTACCACTTCCTCTTCGTTGGCTTCGGTCATTTTGCTAAAGCGCTCCTGAATGATATGCGAACCGATGTTAGAGGTCATAATGATGATGGTATTTTTAAAGTCCACCACCCGGCCTTTGTTATCGGTAAGCCTGCCGTCGTCCAACACCTGAAGCAGGATGTTAAACACATCGGGATGCGCTTTTTCAATTTCATCCAACAGCACTACCGAGTAAGGTTTACGGCGAACCGCTTCGGTAAGCTGACCGCTTTCGTCGTAACCCACATATCCGGGAGGCGCTCCCACCAGTCGCGATACCGAGTGCCGTTCCTGGTATTCCGACATGTCGATTCTTACCATCGAGTTTTCGTTGTTAAATAAAAACTCTGCCAGTGCTTTTGCCAGTTCGGTTTTACCTACTCCGGTAGTACCCAGAAAGATAAAAGAGCCAATGGGACGTTTGGTGTCCTGCAAGCCTGCACGGCTGCGGCGAATGGCATCGGCAATGGCTCCGATGGCATCTTCTTGTCCAACCACCCGTTTGTGCAATTCCTCTTCCAGATGAAGCAGCTTTTCGCGTTCGCTTTGAAGCATTCTGCTAACCGGTATCCCGGTCCATCGCGAAACAATTTCGGCAACTTCTTCGGCGGTAACCTCTTCATTAATCATGGGCTTGTCGCCCTGAAGTTCAACCAGCTTTTGCTGTAGCTCTTCAATTTGCTGCTCCGAAGCCTGAATTTTACCGTATCGTAACTCGGCCACCTTTCCAAAGTCGCCGTCACGCTCGGCACGCTCGGCTTCCAGTTTGTAGTCTTCAATATCCTTTTTCAGCTTCTGAATTTTATCAACAAGCTCTTTTTCGGCCTGCCATTTGGCTTTCATCTGGTTGCGGTCGTCGTTAAGGTTGGCAAGCTCTTCTTCAATAGCAGCCTGTTTAACCTTATCGTGCTCGCGTTTAATGGCTTCTTTTTCAATTTCTAACTGGCGGATACGGCGTTCAACCACTTCCAGCTCTTCGGGAAGCGAATTGATTTCCAGTCGTAACTTGGCGGCAGCTTCGTCAATAAGGTCGATGGCCTTGTCGGGTAAAAACCGGTCGGTAATATAACGCTGTGACAGTTCTACGGCGGCAATAATTGCCTCATCCTGAATACGTACTTTGTGATGGTTTTCGTAACGTTCTTTCAATCCCCTCAGGATAGAAATTGCCGACATGGTATCGGGTTCGTTGACCATCACCAGCTGAAAACGGCGTTCAAGTGCCTTGTCCTTTTCAAAGTACTTTTGGTACTCCTTTAAAGTGGTGGCGCCAATGGCTCTTAATTCGCCTCTGGCCAAAGCCGGTTTTAAAATGTTGGCGGCATCCATGGCGCCTTCCGATTTGCCGGCTCCCACCAGGGTGTGAATTTCGTCGATAAACAAAATAATTTCGCCATCCGAATCTACCACCTCTTTGGTAACCGCTTTCAATCGCTCTTCAAACTCTCCTTTGTATTTGGCGCCGGCAATAAGCGATCCCATATCCAACGAGTAAATCTTTTTCGATTTCAGGTTTTCGGGCACATCGCCGTCAACAATCCGGTGTGCAAGGCCTTCAACGATGGCTGTTTTACCCACGCCGGGTTCACCTATAAGAATAGGGTTGTTTTTGGTACGACGGGTAAGAATTTGTAACACACGGCGTATCTCATCATCGCGGCCGATAACAGGGTCGAGTTTACCCTTTTCAGCCATGTCGTTAAGATTTTTGGCATACCTGTCCAGCGAATTGTACTGGTCTTCGGCACTCTGGCTGTTTACGGTTGAGCCTTTTCGCAAATCCTTAATGGCTGCCATCAGGTCGTTTTTGGTAATACCGTTGTCTTTCATTAACTGCGAAGCGGTACTTTTTACCTCCAACAACGACAGCAACAAGTGTTCGATTGAAACAAACTCGTCGCCAAATTCTTTCAAATATCGTGGCGCACGTTGAAGCACCTCATTGGTATCTTTGGCAAGGTATTGCTCTCCTCCCGATACCTTAGGCAGCGAATCTACAATGCGATCGACAGCCTTTGTAAACACGTCAAAATTTACATTCAGCTTTTTCAAAAGAAACGGAGTAACATTTTCGTCCACTGTTAAAATACCTTTTAACAAGTGAATGGTTTCTATTGCCTGTTGCTCGTTAACCGATGCAACCTCCTGAGCCTTTTGAATGGCTTCCTGCGATTTTATGGTGAATTGATTTAAGTTCATATTATTTTCCTCCTTTAATTATTAAATTTTCTCTATCCTTATCAAATTACTTACCACGGAAATCAGTGATTTTGGAAATGGTACATTTTCAGTAGTATAAAGA
>WGDP01000166.1 GCA_015493215.1 Bacteroidales bacterium
CAGTACGCGGTTTTGCTTTGGAAGGAAGAGGGTATATTTCAGAAAACGTTACCATTGGTGGCCGATGGGCATGGGATGTTTTTTATGAAAACTACGGGTGGACAACGCAAAAAAGCGAAGATGGAACCACCTCCTTATACGGATATAGTCGTCATTATATGAACGCCATGCCAATTATGGCAACAATGCATTATACTTTTAACAGTAGTAAAATTATACCTTACATAGGTTTTGGTATAGGAACCTATTATCTGGAAACCCGCAACATGCTTGGTATTTATTACACACAGCAAAAGGCATGGCATTTTGGGTTGGCTCCCGAAGCAGGAGTTATTATTCCTTTCGGTCAGTCATCAAACTGGGGGCTAAACGTGAACTTTAGGTTTAACTGGGCTGCCAAAACCAAAGATACCGATCAGCAGACATGGATTAATCCAAGTGTAGGATTTTCTTATTATTGGTAAATCTGAAGTGTTGATTTATAAAAAAAGCCGGAATTTATATTTCGGCTTTTTTTATGTTATAAAGGTATCTTTAATTAATTATCCCTCTACTTGCAGATATAAGGTCTAATGTCAATCCACAACCTCTCCTATAATATGTATCACCATCCGGTTGGTTACGCCTCTTAAGGTAATGGGGCTGCTGGCCACAATAATGATTGGATCTCCTTTTTTTGCCAGATGTTTTTTGGTCAGGTATTCATCTACTTTGGCAATAAACTTACTACCTGACTCCGGTTGCTCCATGTAAACGGGCAACACGCTGTATAAAATGGCCAGTTGTTGTAAGCGGTGTTCGTTATTACCGAAGGCAATGATTGGAATTTTCATTTTTTGTAATGATAACATGGCCGAGCTTCCTCCGGAGTGCGACCAGGTTACAATATATTTTGCTTCCACATCCTGAGCAATAATATTTACGCCTCTTGCCATGGCAGCTTTTCTGGTCAGCTTGCCGGCATATTTGGTAAACAATCCGGAAGAGGTTTGTTTTTCGCTAAGATAATCGTTGGTGTTATGCGCAATTTTTGCCATCATTTTAACCGCTTTAACCGGATGCTTGCCAACAGCGGTTTCTCCTGATAACATGGTAGCGTCGGTTCCATCGATAATGGCGTTGGCCACATCGGAAACCTCGGCGCGTGTGGGCACCGGTTCGGTAATCATGCTTTGCAACATTTGGGTGGCGACAATTACATGCTTACCCTGTGTTTTACACATTTTGATAATCTTCTTTTGAAGAATGGCCACTTCGGCCAAATCCATTTCCACACCCAAATCACCCCGGGCTACCATAATGCCGTCTGACTCATGAACGATGTCTTCGAGGTTGTCAATGGCCTGTGGTTTTTCAATTTTACTAATCACCGGAATGTAATTGTCTTCCTGAAAAGTGGTGGAAAAACCCAGGTCGCCACTGGTAATATTCAAGCCCTTTGGCCTGGCGGCATATTCGCGTAACTTTCTTTTCAGGGCAATAACATCACGACCGGTTCGTACAAAGCTGAGTGCCAAAAAATGAAATCTGTTTTTCACTGCATAATCCACACAGGCATAATCTTTTTTGGTGAGCGATGGCAGTGTAAGCTGTGTGTCGGGGAGATTAATACCTTTTGAGCTTGTCAGCAGGTTCCCCTCCACTACTTCACACTCCATCCATTTTTTCTTTCCTTCCGACCCCGTGGAAATCACTTTCAGTTCAATATTGCCATCGTCCAGCAATACCTTTTCGCCGGTAACCACCTCATCAATAATTTTAGCATAGGTGGTTGAAAAGGTAAACTCGTTACCGGGCGAGCCTCCCAACACATCGTAATTTACAAATCTGATATGCTGTTTTCTGTTAAGCAGAACACCTTCGGGTATCACTTTCCCGACTCTGATTTTCGGTCCTGACAAATCACCTAATATGGAAACATAGATACCTGTTTTCTGCTCTGCTTTCCGGATGTTACCAATTAACTTGTCGTATTCATCAAAACTGCCATGGGAAAAGTTTACACGAAAAACCCTGACACCGCTTTTAATCAGTTTGGTTAACATATCAACCGACGAGCTGGCCGGCCCAAGTGTGGCGATGATTTTGGTCATCTGAAACAAAGACTTATTCATAAAAAGAGATTTTATTTTAGTTGCAAAGATAAACTAAAAGGGTTTCAGGTTTTTAGCATTACTTCATTAAAAAAGCCCGCAGGTTACAATATTACCTGCGGGCTTGGGTTGTTTTAACCTGTCAGGTTTTTATCCCTGAGCTTTCAGTTCTTTAACACCTTCAATTAGTTGTGGTAACACTTTAAAAACATCACCTACAATGCCGTAGTCGGCTGCTTCAAAAATCGGTGCGTCGGGGTCTTTGTTAACAGCAACAATTACTTTGGATGAGCTTACACCGCCAAGGTGCTGAATGGCACCGGAGATGCCCAATGCAACATAAAGGTTAGGAGCGATAATTTTTCCGGTTTGTCCCACATGTTCTTCGTGCGAACGCCAACCTTCATCGGAAACGGGACGAGAACAGGCCAATCCTGCATCTAACAAGGATGCCAGCTCTTCAATGCCTCCCCAGTTTTCGGGGCCTTTCATCCCACGGCCACCGGAAATAACAATTTCGGCATCAGTAAGCAGCACTTTGCCTGTAATTTTATGGGTATCTAAAACTTTGGTAACAAACTCGTCATCGGCAATACCCGGGTCAAAAGCTTCGATGGTAACATTGTTATCGGCTTCAATCACGTCGAAGGAGTTTTGTGCAAAGGTGATAACCTTAACATCGGTATTGATGGCAACGTTGGCAAAGGCTTTACCGGTAAATACTTTCTTTTTAACCGTAAAAGGATCAAAATTTACGGGCAGCCCTGTTACGCCCGAAACCAGCCCGGCATCCATTTTTACCGCTACACGCGGTGCGATGGCTTTTCCTTCGTTGTTGTGGGCAAAGATGATGATTTTAGCCTCTTCATTTTGTGCTGCTTTGGTTACAGCATCGGCAAGCGCTTTGTTGTCCAACGATTCAAAACGATCGTCCTGTACATTAAGCACTTTATTTGCACCGTAGTTTCCGAGGGTTTTAAGCTCGTCGTCGGCAACATGGCCTATTGAAAGTGCTGTTACCGTTGAATTGATTTCTTTTGCGATGGCTGTGGCAAACGAAACGATTTCGTAACTGAGTTTTTTAAACTTGCCATCCCAGTTTTCTGTATATACTAATATTGACATTTTTGTAAATTTTTATTGTTAAAACACTTTTGCCTCTTCGTGCAGCAACGTAATCAGTTCTTTTGCATTGTCTTCTTCTACCATTTTGCAGGCAGCTTTTGGGGCAGGCAGTTCGTAGTTTATGAACTCGGTACGAGGTTCGGTATCAATGGCAGGAACCACGTTAAGTGGTTTTTTACGAGCCATCATAATGCCACGCATGGCAGGTATTCTCGGGTCAATGGCAATTCCTTTTTGAACAACGGTTAACACCGGGGCAGGAACCGATAAAACCTGTGAACCACCATCAATATCGCGATGTATTTTTAATTCGCCGTTTTCAATGTCAATGCCCGAAACTGCTGAAACAGAATTGATACCCAGCATTTCGGCCAGCATACCTCCTACACCGGATCCGTTGTAGTCGGAAGCTTCGATGCCGGCCATAATCAGGTCGAAATCTTTGGCAACTTCGGCCAGTTGTTTGGCTACAAAATAAGCGTCTTTCGGTGCAGCATCCACACGGATGGCTTCATCGGCACCAACGGCCA
>WGDP01000167.1 GCA_015493215.1 Bacteroidales bacterium
CCGCGTAGCTGAGCAATGGACAGCTTTTTAAAAAATATTGACAACACCTGGACACTGTTTCTCGACAGAGACGGGGTTATCAACAAACGGATTGTTGATGACTACATTAAAAAATGGGAAGCTTTTGAGTTTCTCCCGGGTGTTCTTGACGCCATTGCCTCTTTTTCAAAACTTTTCGGGAGGATAGTAGTTGTTACCAACCAACAAGGTGTTGGCAGAGGATGGATGGATGAAGAGGCTCTGAACGCCATTCATCAAAAAATGATAGCAGAAATAGAAAATGCCGGCGGCAGGGTTGATGCCATCTACTATTGTACCGATTTAAAAGATAAACCCGGTAACTGCCGGAAGCCTTCGGTTGAGATGTTTGAGAGGGCAAAAACCGATTTCCCTGAAATTGTTGCTTCCAAAAGCATCATGGCAGGCGATTCGCAAAGCGATATGGATTTTGGAAAAAATGCCGGGATGTTTACGGTTTTTATTGGCGAAAATAACAAAACTGCAAACGTTTGCTTCGACAGCTTGCACGAATTTGCAAATGCCATTTTAAAACAATAGTCTGTTTCTTGAAAACTTATTTGCCATAACGATTGTCAGTACCATTCAATTAATAGATTTGTGGTTTGATTTAAGCTTTTATTTATGACACCGGCCATTATACTTATTACCTTTTTATTATACACGTTGGTTCTGTTTGCCGTGTCGTGGTTTACTGCCCGTGGGGCTGACAATCAAAGTTTTTTTATTGGTAATAAAAAGTCGCCATGGTTTGTGGTGGCCTATGGAATGATTGGAGCTTCGCTTTCGGGCGTTACCTTTATTTCCGTTCCGGGATGGGTGGGTAGCAGCGGATTTACCTATTTTATCATTGTGTTGGGCTATGTGGCGGGCTATGCGGTGGTTACTACGGTGCTGCTGCCGCTTTATTACCGGCTGAACCTCACCTCAATCTATACCTATCTCGATCAGCGTTTTGGAGCGAAATCATATTTGACGGGAGCCTCTTTTTTCCTTATTTCAAGAATTGTAGGGGCAGCGTTCAGAATGTTTCTCGTAGTGTCGGTATTGCAATATTTTGTGTTCGATCATTTCAACATTCCTTTTTGGGTAACCGTGGTTATTTTCATGTTGCTCATTCAGCTGTACACATTAAAAGGTGGTATTAAAACCATTGTTTGGACCGATACGTTGCAAACCTCCTTTATGCTGCTGGCGGTGCTGTTAACCATTGGTTTTATTCTCCATCACATGCAGGCCGGCCTGGGAGATATTATCAGCAAGGTATGGCATAGCGATTACTCAAAAATGTTAATAACAGATGCATACCATCCTAAGTTTTTTCTGAAGCAATTTGTCAGCGGCATGTTTATTACCATTGTTATGACCGGCCTTGATCAGGATATGATGCAAAAAAACCTAAGCTGCCGTAACCTCTCCGATGCAAAAAAAAATATGACCACGCTAAGTTGGGTTCTGGTTCCCGTTAACCTGTTGTTTCTGTTTCTTGGAGCTGTACTCTATATCTATGCTGCCGAAAAAAATATCACACTTCCTCCAAAAGCAGACCTTGTTTTTCCAACCATCGCCATTGGTAATCTTGGTTTGACCGCCGGTATTGTATTTATTGTGGGGCTGATATCAGCCGCCTATTCCAGCGCCGACAGTGCGTTAACAGCTCTAACAACCTCTTTTAGTATCGACATTTTAAAGTTAGATAAGAAATACAAGCATAATGAAAACTTGTTGAAAAAAAAGCGGATGATGGTTCATTTCCTTATGAGCGTAACTGTTATATTTGTAATCATTCTATTTAAGGTAATTAATGACGAGTCGGTAATTGCGCAGCTGTTCACTTTTGCAGGATACACTTACGGGCCGTTGTTAGGGCTTTATACCTTTGGGCTGTTTACCAAGTGGCGATTAAAAGATAAATGGGTACCGGTGGTGGCTGTTTTGTCACCAATTTTAACCTACTTTATCAAAGTTAATTCCGATAGCTGGCTTGGGGGTTATAAAATAGGATTTGAATTATTATTGATAAACGGATTTATTACCTATTTAGGACTGCTTATTATCATAAAAAATAAATAAAACTATGGCAAATTTCAGATTTACTGCATTAGAACACACATTGGACAGGCCTGTTGTAAAGGTCAATTACCCCTCAGCAAAGGTGTCAGATTATTTTGGCTCCATGGCGTTTAACCAGGCTACCATGCGCGAATATCTTACTGACGAAGCCTATAAAGTCGTCATGAGCGCCATTCATAAAGGAATTCGTATCGACAGGAAAATCATCGACCAGATTGCTTCCGCCATGAAGGCATGGGCGTTGTCGAAAGGAGCTACCCATTACACTCACTGGTTTCATCCGCTAACAGGTGCTACGGCCGAAAAACATGACGCTTTTATCATGCCCGAACCCAACGGGAGAGCCATCGAGGAGTTTCAGGGTAGTGCTCTTACCCAGCAGGAGCC
Source organism: Bacteroidales bacterium (assembly GCA_015493215.1). GTDB lineage: Bacteria > Bacteroidota > Bacteroidia > Bacteroidales > F082 > B16-G9. The sequence continues at coordinate 2,479 of WGDP01000167.1, forward strand.
TGATGCATCAAGTTTCCCCAGCGGTGGCATTCGTAATACCTTTGAGGCACGCGGATATACTGCCTGGGATCCTACTTCTCCGGCCTTTATTATGGATAACACGCTTTGTATTCCCACCATTTTTGTTTCCTATACCGGAGAGTCGCTGGATTACAAAACACCTTTGTTAAAGTCGTTGACGGCATTGGATAACAACGCCAAAGAGGTTTGCCGGTATTTTGATAAAAAGGTGGAAAAAGTTTTTGCCACACTGGGTTGGGAACAGGAATATTTTTTGGTGGATGATGCCCTTTTTGCTGCCCGTCCCGATTTGGTACTGACCGGCAAAACGGTTTTCGGCCACTCGTCGGCAAAAGACCAGCAGCTTTCCGACCACTATTTTGGAACCATCCATGAAAGGGCTTTGGCCTTTATCAAAGATTTGGAAATTGAAGCTCACAAGCTGGGAATTCCTTTAAAAACCCGTCATAATGAGGTAGCACCATCGCAATTTGAGTGTGCGCCGGTTTACGAAGAAATTAACGTGGCTGTCGATCACAACCAGTTGCTTATGCATCTGTTAGATAAAATTGCAAGACATCATCATTTTAAAGTATTGCTGCACGAAAAACCCTATGCCGGTATAAACGGTTCCGGAAAACACAACAACTGGTCGCTTGCTACCGATACGGGGGTTAACTTGTTATCACCCGGAAAAACAGCCAAAGATAATTTCCGTTTCATCACCATCATGGCCAATATATTAAAAGGGGTTCACGATTATGAAGAGCTATTGAGAGCCAGCATTGCTTCCGAAGGAAATGACCTGAGACTGGGTGCCAACGAAGCACCTCCGGCCATTATTTCAGTGTTTATCGGTGAGCAGATTAGTAAAACGCTGGATACCATCGAAAAAATGCCCTCCAGAAAATCGTTGGGTAATAATAATGGCGGTGGATCACTCGATATTCCGAAAATTCCGGAAATTTTACTCGACAATACCGACCGTAACCGGACTTCACCCTTTGCTTTTACCGGTAATAAATTTGAGTTTAGAGCTGTTGGCTCTACCGCCAACACTGCCAAGCCCATGTTTGTGCTGAACACCATTATTGCCGAGCAGCTTGGTAAATTTAAAATAGATGTTGAAAAGGAGGTTGCCAAAGGACTTAAAAAGGATGATGCTATTTTTAACGTGATTCGTAAATACATCAAGGAATCCAAAAATATCCGTTTTGAGGGCAACTCCTATAGCAAGGAGTGGGAACAGGAAGCTGCCCGCAGAGGCCTTTCCAATAACAGAACCACTCCGGATGCTATAAAAGCTTTTTTGCAAAAAAAATCCATTGACCTGTTTGCCAAACATGGTGTTTTGAATCAGGTGGAGTTGAAGGCTCGCCACGAAATAAAGCTTGAGAATTATACCAAAAAAATTCAAATTCAATCGCGTGTGATGGGTGATTTGGCAGTGAATCATATTTTACCCACTGCCATTCAGTATCAAAACCGGCTGATTGACAATGCGCGCGGTCTGAAAGAGGTGCTGGATTCGAAAACCTTTGTGAAACTTTCGCGCAATCAACTCAATACCATTAAGGAAATTTCCGACCATGTTTCCAGCATTAAAGAGTTTGTGGTCGAAATGGTAGAAGCAAGAAGGTTAGCCAACAAAATTATGGATATTGAAAAGAGAGCCGAAGCTTACAAAAATAACGTTTTGCCTTTCTTTGAGCAAATCAGGTATCATGTTGATAAATTGGAATTGTTGGTTGATGATGAAATCTGGCCGCTTCCCAAATATCGCGAGCTGCTGTTTTTGAAGTAGATTAAGCTGCTCTTTCAGGGCGCCTTGCCATTCCATGATAAACTTAAGGCGTTGCCTTAAGTTAAATAAAGTTGGGCTTACAGCCCGTTTTATACAGGTTTTTTTTAATGTTACGATTAGATAGAAAAATATTTATTGATGGTTGTTATTACGCCCTGCAAGGGCAACTAATTTCAGCCAAATCCAACGTTTTGGTTATTGAGGATTATTAAAGCGCCCTGCAAGGGCTGCTCAATTCAGCCAAAGACCACCTCTTTGGTTATGAACGAATAAAATATCGCCCTGCAAGGGCAGCTTAATTCAGCCAAAGACAACGTCTTTGGTTATGGATGAATAAATGATCGCCCTGCAAGGGCAGCTTAAAATTTAATAATATGTCACAATCATTATCAAAATTATTTGTTCACGGAGTGTTTCATAC
>WGDP01000168.1 GCA_015493215.1 Bacteroidales bacterium
ACTGTTCGCGCATGGTCTTTCCCTGAGCAATACGCTTTAATACCTGTTGAAAGGTAAACGTGGAATCGTTTGCATTGGGAACAGCACTGTAGCCATATCCCATGGGCGTATGTTTCCCAAAGTTGTAATATGCTTTTTCAGCATCAATCCAGCCGCCACCATCGGTATTACCAACCCAGATTTTAACTTTTTGGTTGTTTACAAATTTTTGCCAGTTCGGCGTTTTCATATACTCTTCCAAACAGCCTATATCATCAAACCAAAGCACATCATTTTGAGAGTTAATGGCTTGTACCGCCCACAAACTGTCGGCAATACCCATAAGGCACTGAGTACAAACATCACGCTGATAGTTAACCGTCCGTGGTGTAAAATCGGGTTGATGACTGCATGAAATCATCAACAAAGCGATTGCTGAAAAGGCAACAATTACTAATTTTTTCATTGGTTTGTTATTTTGTAATTTTATCAACAATTATATTTCCAAAGTCCATTTCAACCACACGATTAACAAGTCCTTCTATTTCGGCCATACGATGGCTGCTTAAAATCAAAAGAGCCTCTTTGTTGTATTCCGACAGGTAATTAAAGAAAATCTCGCGGGCAGCGGGGTCGAGGTTTGCCGAGGGCTCATCCATCAATAAAATTTCAGGTTGTTTACCCAAAGCAAACGACACCAGCAGCTTTTGCTTCATCCCTCCCGAAAGCGCCACAAAAGGCTTTGACAGGCTCTCCTTTATTTTTAGGCCAAGACGCTCGGCTATGGAAATAAAACTGTCGGCAGGCACATTACAAAGTCCTGAAAAAAATGCCAGCATTTCTTTTACGGTAATTTTTAACGGAGGGGGAATCTGAGGTACAAATCCCACCTGTTTTAAAACGTTGATACGCTCTTTACGAGGATTTTTACCCAATACCGACAATTCGCCATCATAAACATACTGACCTAAAATACAACGTATTAAAGTTGTCTTTCCTGCCCCATTCTGCCCGATTAGCGCAATACGGTCGCCTTCGTTAAAATCGACTGAAAGGCTTTTTAACACCTCCTGTTTTTTAAACGATTTGCTCAATCCCACAGCCCTGATAATGGGCTTTTTTTCCACTGGTTCTATCATAATATTCTATCCCATCCTTTAATTGTATAACCCAATGCGTTCCCCGGGCAGGCATCAATACAAAGGCCGCAACGCGTACAGTCGGAACCCACGTCGTGCCGTTTATCGGTAGCCTTCCCCTTTTCAACAAACCACAATTCGTGCGGTACCAAACAAACTTTTTGGCAGTCAAGGCAGTGGGCACATTTATCCAGCTCAAATTTAACACCAAACGGCGATGCTTTACCCACTAGGCTCCAGGTGGCTCCTACCGGACAAACATAGCGGCACCAAAAACGCTTGCTGTAAACTATCTCGAAAGTAATTAATGCCAATATCCAAAGCAGTATCAGCCCGGGGCCGTAAATCATGGCACGCGACAAAATACCTATAGGGTTAACATCTTCAAACACCAACTGTTGCGTAACAAATGCCAGAATCAGAAATCCTGCCCAAAACACATAACGCAAATAGATGTTGTAAGTATGTTCTTTTATCTTTTTCTTTTTCACAAGATAGTTGTGCAGCTTTTCGCCCCACTCTGCCAAAAAGTGATAAGGACATATCCATGAACAAAAGGTTCTGCCTCCCATTAAAAAGTAGAAAATAAAAATGGTAAGGAACCCGATTACAAAGTTCATGGTTAAAAACTTTATATGCCCCGTATAAGCCGAAATAATCAGCATTTGCAATGAGTTAAACGGATCCATTAAATAAAAACCGAACAACCTAGAGCCGCTAAGCGACCCTTCGAGCAGCGACAAGTCGAACATAAACGAAAGAATAAACAAGAGGTTAATCCCTATTAATACCGACCACCTGATTGTCCGCCATTTATGGCCGCTGCCATTTTTTGCTTTCCAGTCCTTAAAACTAATGCCCTCTTTTATATAAGGGATATCTTCTTTCTTTTTTGCGGGAAGCGGTGTTTTATTATTTTTTCCAAACATGATTTTACGATTTTACAGGTTCAACAATAATACTAGGCTCCTCGGTGGGGCAAACCATCACACACACGCCGCAGCCGGTACATCCATCCAACACTTTGGGTACCATTTTACCACTTCCGGCATCAGCCATAACAATGGCCGTATCGCCAATGGGGCATTCTTTTACACAGATGTCGCAAATTTTTTCATCATAAACTTTATCATGCACGGGGGTAGCTTTTAAATCACCCGAATAGGGTGAACGGTTGACACCTTTAAAACTGCTGCCACGAGGCGAACCTTTAAACCCTTTTCCCTGAAATGCGAGGCATGATTCGGGTTTAAGTTTTGCCACTCCCATTTTTACAATACTTTTCATGGCAAGAATTTGTACAGGAAACGGATTGTAGTTTTCATCTCTTTTGTGCGTTGCATCGTACTCTTCAATGGCTTTTTCGCCCACATCTTTAAACTGAACAAAGTTTAGCACCGCTGTGGGGCATGTTTCGACACACTGCATCGAATCGCAGGAAAAGTCACAGGCCTGCTCCCGCACATCAATATAGGGTGTACCGTATGCAAGCCCGTCCTTAATTCCTGCCAGTTTAATTGCTTGTACAGGACAAATTTGAACACACAGCCCACACTTAATACAACCGTAAATAAATGTGGACTCATCTATCGCTCCTGGCGGTCGAAGAAATTTCTGATTGATTCTGCTTTCGGCAGTAACTTTTTGCAGATAACCCACCCCGGCACCTACAGCCGCCAGAGCACCCACGGCAATAGCTCCCGATTTAAGGAACTGCCTGCGGTTTAAATTGTAATCGTTTTTGCCCATAATAGATAATTTTTGTTTCAGTGATATTGCTAATTATCAATAATTTCTCTCAATTTCTCTTTTAATACTTTCTTATCAGGCAAATACAATTGATATTCACCTATGGCAAGCTTATTATTAACACTGGCTGTTGCATATTCTACAAATATATCATCTTTTTCCGATGCCAATATTATACCTATAGTTTCATTATCAGCTTTATTAATAATTTCTTTATTAAAATAATTCAAGTATGTAATCATTTGCCCAACATCTTTATGCTCAACCTCATTTACCTTTAAATCTATCAAAACAAAACATTTTAAGATATAATTATAAAAAACCAAATCTACAAAGTTATGCTTGTTGGCTAATGTAATTCTATATTGTCTTCCTACGAATGCAAATCCTTTTCCCAGCTCTAATAGAAATTGCTGCAGGTTATCCAATAATTTTGTCTCCAATTGAGTCTCAGTTAATATTTGGTTTTGAGGCACACCCAAAAACTCAAAAACATAAGGTTCTTTAAGTAAATCGTTTTCGGTTTTAGGAGTATATCCTTTTTTCGCTAATTCAAGAATCTGTGATTTATTTTTGCTTAAAGCAATTCGTTGAAATAATCCTGTTTTCTTTTGTCGTCTTAATTCCCTAATACTCCAATTCTCAATTAAAGTCTGGTTCTCGTAAAATTCTCTCTCTACATCGTCTTTTATTTTTAAAAGTTCATAATAATGAGACCAACTCAAAAGGTGTGACGCTGTCACACCTTTTGGGTACTTTATATAAAAAAGCCTCATATACACAATATTACTTCTGCTAAATCCTGTACCATGCTTAGCTGTCAAGTCCTTTGAAAGCTGATTTAATAATCTTTTTCCATATTCAGCTTTTACAGCTCCTTTTTGTTCAAAATCAACAATATATTTACCTGTTTCCCAATTTGACAGAATTAATTCATCATTAATAGCTTTGTAGGCTCGTTTTTTAGCCTTAATAAAGTTATTACTAATCTTTTCAACAAGTCTCTTATAATCACTATTTTCAAACTTTTCCATCATGGTTTTTTTTAGATAAGCGGGACACTGTCACACCATTTTGTTTTCATTTCTTTTAACAAAAGTACAAGCTTTTAAATGATTATTTACTACAAATCAAATTTTCTATATTTAATCAACACAACATCTTTAAAAATTAAACCTCACGCCAATATTAAAACTCCTCCCCGGCTCGTAATACAAACTTGATGCGTCCATATTTTTATACGGACGGCTGAGATGCTCAACATAGTTAACATTAAAAATATTGGTTACGGCTGCGTTAACATCCAAAAATTTCCACGGCGAATAGCTCATATAAAGATTAAATACCGTGTATCCGGGTGTTGAGGTTTCGTTAAAACTTGTTGAAACCCTGTTTTGATCAGCAGCAATCTGCGCATTTAACACCGCCTGAAAGTTTGACCTCGAATAACTTAACCCTGTATTAATTGTAAAGGGCGGAATTTCGGGCAACGGTTCATCCAAAGTCAGATTTTGCCCGTAAGTATAGGCTGCTCCAAGCTTGTAATTAAAATACTTTAAAAACTTCATACCAAAACCGGCTTCAAATCCACTCATAAAAGCATCGTCAATATTTGTAAACTGCTTGGTAAATTTTGGTGGTTTACAGGGCATAAATTTCCGGGGAATGGTGGTGTCAACAACAGCAGAAATATAATTCTTCAGTCGCGAATAAAACAGGTCGGTATAAAAAGTAAATACCTCTCCGCTTTTTTCAATTTTTAAATCGGTTTGATAATTGGTTTCGGGTTTGAGGTTTGGATTACCAACATACTCATAAGCATCCATACCAACCGACAAATGATTGATAAACAACTCGGTGATATCGGGTGTACGTTGTGCCATTGCAACAGCCCATTGCAAACGAAAACCGTTGCCCAAATCTTTGGTAAGAACAGAGTTAACGGCAGGGCTTATTCTGTTTTCAGGTTTTATATCATTCCCATATAATTCCTTAAAATCCAGCTCCGGGTCTTTAATATCAAACGAAACAAAATCGACACGCAGGCCCAACTGCCAGGTAAAACTTTCCGACAGCTGCCATCTGTTTTCGGCAAACAGTCCCAACTCCTGTTTACTTGAGTTTTGCCACACCTTATCAACAAAACTTTTGGGAGGGTCAAGAATAACCGGAGGATCTGCACACATATTTTTATAAACCTCCCGGTTTCTTACGCCGTCTTTCCAGATGTACTGATAATCGGCACCGGCATATAATACACTGTTCATTCCTGTTTTGACACCGGTTTCAAACCTACCACCAAAATTTTTGGCTTCAACGGGTGTTGAGGAATGGGTAGCACCATAATTCGGCCTGTACTCGTTGGTCATTAAATGGTCGATAAACGAAGCATAGGCCTTTACCTTAAGCGAAAGCACCTGATTCGAAATGTTGGTTGCAGCATAATCTACCGAAGCAATAGTACTGTTATCCTTAATGGCATCCATGGGTAATCCGGGATAAAGAACATCTCGCGCAAAGCTTTGGCGTACGTTAAGCTGAATACGCTGATTCCTGTCAATATTGTATCCCAGTTTTGCGGTATATCCAAACCGCTTAAACGAGGAGGCAATGGTATCGCCGTTTCCGCTTTTATAGTTACCATAATCTTTATATCCTGCATCCAATGCAAAATCCCATTTTTTATTTACGATTTGTGCATAAACATTGGCAAAATAATTTCCACCATTACTTTGATACCCTGCTTCGGCATACCCTGAGGCTTTGTGTCCGTTTTTTACGGCAGGGCGTTTGCTGATAACATTCACAATGCCGCCAAACACCGGGCCAAACCGAACGCTGTAAGGTCCTTTAATAACCTCCACTTTTTCTATCTCCTCAATGGATATCTGTGAGATAGCAGGATCCATCCGGTTGGGGCATGCGTTGGTGCTGTGCACCCCACCATCAAACTGAACATTCAGCTGCTCAAATTTATACCCTCGTAACACCGGCTCCATGGCGTAGTTACCCTTTTTTACCACACTAAAGCCGGGAGTAAACTTAAAAATTTCACCACCATCGTGGGGATTTAACAAATGAATAGTTTCACCATAAACAGGCGTTTCCACACCATTTTTCACTTTTTTTGCGGTAATCAGAATTTCTTCAATGTTAAGCGTATCGGGTTCGACAGCCCACGCCATAACAGGAAGTAAAACCATTACCAATAATATATATTTGTATTTCATGTTTTTTTCTTGATTTAATTTATTTTAGATTTACGTTAAAAGAAAGGTTCCGTCAAATAACGAAACAACAGCCAATCAGTCATTCTCCTGTTAATTTCCGGCTAAAATATCCGGATGTATCAATACGTTTTAATAAGATACCTTTCAAAGGTATCCGATAATAAAACAGCATAACCAATTGTATCCTGACACAATTATAAACCTGTCGGAAAAATGGCTGATTGACTGTAATAAAAAATAAATTAAGCTTTTGGCGGGGGAATGCCCGGAGGAATAAAACGCCCGTGCCAGACCGTGGAATATGGCTTATAACTAAATGGCACAGAGGTTATTTCAAGATGTAACGAAATATCACTAACAAGATAAACAAAGTTGTTTACCTCCTTTTGAGGCTTGGGAGGTGGCGGAATTTTAGCGGGAATAATATCAGCAGTACGCTTTACAAGTGCATTTAAGTAATTGAGGTCGCTAACCACAGAACCATTGTTACTTTCGGTTGGGTCGGCATTAAAAAAGGTAGCATGGTTAATCTCTATATAGTAATGCAATGCCGGATAATTGGGCATGACAAGCATGGCAATTATCATCATTACAAAACCGGGTATGAGCAACCTCCTTTTCATAAAGCAAATATACTATAAAAAAATAAATCAGGTAAGAAAGTACCTAAATAAATGGCTAAATATTATTTTGATATGCTAAAAGTTTTATTGGCCGTTATTTTCGTCATCAATCCAATGATACATGGGTGTATCATCTTCCAAAACAAACTTAGGGGATGAAAAGGGTGCCAGCCGCTCCAAAAAATCCAGCACGGCAAGAATGGGGGCACCAAAAAAGAATTTTACATTTCGATTGAAATCCCAAATATGTTCGGTGTAGGAGTATAGTTTGTAAGGAGTATCGCCAATATTGTCGCCATTACGATCGAAGCCTGCATAATCATCCCAGTAGTTATTATCCCACTTATTTAAGCTGGCAGTGGTTACTTCGGGATATACCTGTGTGAGATTATTATGAAAATAGTTGTGTTTAAACAGATTACCCTCCTGATTGGTATGAAAAAAAACACCTGTGCCGCAAAAGGCAATTTCGTTGTTGGATATTGTGTTTTTTTGTTCCAAAACGTAGGGAGATGTGTCCACATGAA
>WGDP01000169.1 GCA_015493215.1 Bacteroidales bacterium
AGAACCGGCGTTTCGGCCCACTGCCGTATTGCTTTCACCCGAGGTGTTCGAGCTTAAGGCATTTCGGCCCAAAGCCGTGTTTTCGTTGTTGCCGTCATCCGAGCCTCCCGAGTTGTCGCCCACAAAAAGACTGGAACCATCGTAAATAGCATCCGTAAGGTCGTCCAACGAAAGTATTGAAGCCGCAGCGGTACCCACTTTAAACCAACCGGAACCATTGTAGTAATAAAAACATTGGGCTTCGGTATCAAATACCAAAAGTCCGGTGGCGGGAGAGGTTATGGCGTTGCGCTGCGCTTTTGTCATACGCGGAATAAGGATTCCTGCCGTGTCGGATTTTACCTCCAGCATGGCGGAAGGATCGGCGGTTGTACCGTCGGTGTTAATGGCTACCTGTGCGTTAAGTGCCAAAGTGGCCAGTAGCATCAGGGTTAAGAAAGTTAGTTTTTTCATGATTTTTTTATTTAATGGTCATTTGCTTCGCTGTTATTTGGCTTCACCGTCATTAGCCCTGCGGGCGTCATTTGCTTCGCCGTCATTAGCCCTGCGGGCGTCATTGGCTTTGCGTCATTTAGCCTTCGGCTGTCATTTGGCTCCTTGCAGTCGCCGTTATTTATCTCCCGTTGGTCGATGTCATTTGCCCTGCGGGCGGTATTTAGCCTCCTTTTAGTCGGCTGTCATTTGCCCTGCGGGCGTCATTAAATGGTCATTTGCTTCGCTGTCAATTGCTCGCCGGGAAGCTCGCGTTATTGGTTTGCTGCGCAAACGTTGGTTATCGCCCTGCGGTCGATGTTGTCTTGTCTCTTCCCGATAGCTATCGGGACTTTTTTCTTTTATATTTTATCTTGTTTCTTTTTTCTTTTTTCTTTTTTCTTAATCACCCTTCCTCCGCCCCTTCCTTACGGTCGGGGCGTTGGGCGGGCTGAAACCAAATTTCTGCCTTTGGTTTTTGTCAAGTTCTTTTTTGTAAATCCGGTTTTGGTGTTTAAGTAATGTGCAAATAGACAAGCCTTCGTTTTTTCAAAACGAAAACTACCGGCTTGTGCTATTACCATGTTTTAAAGGAAACCGTAACCTGTTTTTAGTTGAATAACCAAAAAAAACGTTGGGAAAAGGCAGAATTTGAATTGATTTCATGATTGTTTCAGTAAAAATTTCTTAGCTAAATTCGGTTATTACAAAAGCGAAATCAAGTACCATTTAGAATTCGGCAGGGTTTGATAAAAAAACGGCAACTATGAATTAGAATTTGGCGGGTAATTTGGCTGTGAGTATTTTATAAAAACGCTAATTCATAATTTTTTTGTAGTTTTACAGTTAAGAAAAGAACAACCTCATGACCCGCTTAAAACTACTCATGATTATTCTGATTTTTTTGCTGCCCGGCTATTTTACGACTGTGAACGCCGATAATATTAATATTGATAGTCTAAAAAATATGCTTTCAACCGCTGCCGAACCGGAACAGGCAGCCATTTTAAATGAACTTTCAAACCGGTTGCGGCATACCAATGTTGAAAAAAGTATTGAATATGCCCAAGAGGCACAACGGCTTTCAGAAAAATATAACCAGCCTGTAGAAACTTACAATGCATTACTTAATCTTGAAGTAGCTTACTCAAGAATGGATACGTTAAACCTTACCATTAAATACTGTAAGGAGGCTTTGAACGTAGCCGGCCAAATAGGAGACAGCATGTTAATAGCCCGGGCTAACTTTGAACTTGGCACAAATCTTTCCGAAAAAGGACAGTATGAAACAGCTTTGAAATATTTGTTACAATCATTGCAAATTGTGGAAAAAAAATATGATGACGGCGATTCGTTAAACACCATTCACCCGCTTGCTTTTATCGCCAACAATGTAGGTGTATTGTATAACCGTATTGGCAACAAAGAAAAAGCGTTACAGTATTACCGGTTAAGCCTAAACATTAAAAGCAGGCTGGGTGATTCGGCAGGCATTGCCAACATGCTTAACAACATGGGGTTGATTTATGCCGAAAACAGCGCATTTAACAAAGCCGATGAATACTACGCCAAATCCATTGCTATTTTAAGAAAATTAAACGACAGTACAGGCCTCGCTGAAACCATATTCAACAAATGGGAGCTGACCATTAAACAAAACCTGTTTCAAAAAGCACTGGCCTATTATGATAGCGTTAAAATGTTTATACCCTATTTTAATGGAGCCATATTGACATCAATGTATGCCAATAGCGCAGACCTTTTTTTGAAGCTTAACCAACCTCAAAAAGCCTATCCGAATATTAAAAAATCGTTGGAAATGGCTATGGAAACAAATACGCTAAATATGGTAACAAAAAGCTACCGGTTGTTTTCGGAATATTATGCGCAACTATCCGATTACCGGCAGGCTTACGATTATCAACAGAAGTTTGTTAAGCTAAACGATTCGTTGATAAATACAGCACTTACCTCCAAGCTGGCAGAAATGCAAACACGATATGAAACCGAAAAAAAAGAGAAGCAAATTACTATTCTTAAAAAGGATAAGCAATTAAAGGATGCGGAACTGGAAAAGCAAAAAAGTGTAAAATTCATTTTTCTTGCATCCTTTATCCTTGTCATTATCATAGCTGTTTTGCTTATCAGCAGGATGAAAGCCAGACAAAAACACCGACAGGCAGAGCTGGAAAAAAGAAACCTTGAAAATGAACAAAAACTGTTGCGCAGCCAGATGAACCCCCATTTTATTTTTAACTCACTCAACTCAATACAGGGTTTCATTTCGGCAAACGACAGCTTTAAAGCCATGGGCTTTTTGTCGAAATTCGGCCACCTGATACGCCGGATTCTGGAAAACAGCAGAGAGAGTTTTATCAC
>WGDP01000170.1 GCA_015493215.1 Bacteroidales bacterium
GCAGAAACACCGTGGAAAACATGGTGGCATTTATGGGAACCGAAGCGAGGTTAACCATTCTTGCAGGAATAAACCCATTAAAAAACACACTGTTAAAAAAAACAGGAAGCCGCAGGCCGGTTAAGGTGTTGCTAACCTCGTTTACCGAAGTGGCTTTTCAAAGTGTTTTTAATCGGGCACCGCGGGGAACCGAGTTACAGGAATTTCAGGCCTTACTGGCATTAACCCTCACCAACGGGGTAGGAACCATAAGCGCCAAAGGTGCCAAAGAGAGTGTAAGTGCCCGCAACAATATTTCAACCGCTTTTGCAGGGTTTATGTCCAACACAGGCCTTGCTCACGGAGGGGCAGGTTTTGAAGCCGTGGAGTTTTTAATTAATTCGTTCAAAAATGTAAAATTCTCCGATCCTGCCAAAGTTCCCGCCCTGTCAAAACTTAAAGTGCTTACCAACAAGGTGGCGGTTGAATACCTCGAATACAAGCAAAAGGCCAAATCGGCAGGCAAAACAAGTTATACCCGGATACCCTGTATCAATCATCCCGTTTTTAAAGGAAAACCGGTGAATATCGACCCGCGCGAAGACTACATTTATCACCATTTTAAACAGCTAAAAATTGATAACGTTTTTTGGGAGTTTTATCATGAGCTGGTAAAATCGTTGTTTGAAACAGGGGTTTCTTCCAATGTTTACTGTGTTAACATTGATGCTGTTATAGCGGTTATTTCGTTAAAACTGATGTGGTCCGATTACAAAAAGAAACAGATAACCAAAACCGACATGCAAAAAATCGGGTTTATCATCTTTTTATTGGGACGGATGGCAGGTGTTTCAGCCGAAATTGCCGACCACCTCGACCGGGGTCAGGATATGGACTGCCGCACACCGGTCAGCGAAACGGTGTATGTAGTGTAAACAATAAATCTGCCATTTTACAGTTATAAAGTAAATCTGTTTTTAATCTTGACTTCAAGGTTGTTTAAAGCCCAAATATTACCTTTGCAGTAACAAATACAGCTTTTAACAATTTCAACGGTCATTATAATATAATTTTATGAAAATTAAATGGTTACTTTTTTCTTTGTCTTTAACAATATTTTCTTCAAACCTGTTTTCACAGCAAATTGGCATCGGACAATGGCGCACGCATCTGCCCTATCAAAAAGTTATTGACGTAGTTACCGGCGATAATATTGTTTACGCTGCCACACCATTTGACATTTTTACCTATAACTCCGGCGATAACCGAATTGAACGTATTGATAAAGTTAAAGGGCTAAACGACATAGGAATCAGCAAAATAGCCTATCATACCGAAACAGGATCACTGCTTATTGCCTATGACAATACCAACATGGATCTTATCAAGAGTGATGGTTCCATAATTAATATTGCCGACATCAAAAACAAAGAAATTCTCGGTAACAAAACCATCAACAACATCATGTTTAAAGATAACCTGGCCTATTTGAGTTGTGGTTTTGGTATTGTGGTGTTGGATCTTTCCAAACTTGAAATACGCGACACCTGGTACATTGGCCCTGACGGTAGTTTTATCAATGTTCAGGATTTGGCGTATAACGACACCGCATTTTTTGCGGCCACCGAAAAAGGAATTTATTATGCAAGAATCGATTCGCCTAACCTTGCCGATTTTAATCAATGGCATAAAGATAACCGACTGCCGAATCCTAACCTCTTTTTTAATCAGGTTGAAATGTTCGATGGAAAAGTAATTGTTAACTATCAGGCCGAAGGTTTTGATGGCGACACCCTTTATCAGTACGACGGCTCGTCGTGGAGCTATTATTTACCCGACAACCACTCCCGCCACTTTCAGTTAAATGCATCGCACGAAAAGCTGTTAATATCAGAGCGATACGATGTGTTTTCGGTGGACAAAAACCCTGAAAACAGTTTTAGAATTTGGAAACCCAACGAAATGTCGTTGCGACCCCTTGCAGCCGATTTGGATGACAATGGAGATTACTGGGTTGGCGATAATTATCTGGGTCTCATAAAAGTATGGGGTAACGGATGGAGCGGAGAGCGTATTCGTCCCAACGGCCCCGGAACCCCTTCTGTTTTTGATATGGATATTGGGGGTACCAATGTGTGGGTTGCTGCCGGCGGACATAACTCAAACTGGGGGAAATTGTACATGCGCGACGGAGCTTTTTCTTTTATTGATGATGATTGGGCTACACACAACCATAACAATACCGCAGCGCTCGATACCATTTCCGATTTGGTTTGTGTAAAAGTTGACCCGGCCAATCATAATATAGCCTATATAGGAACATGGGGAAAAGGCCTGATTAAATTTGAAAATGGTGAGGTGTCAACCATTTATGATGCCTCAAACAGTACGCTCAGGCCGTGGATTGCCGCAAATTATTTAACCCTTGTAAGCGGCCTGGCATACGATATGAACGGAAACCTCTGGGTTGCCAATTCCGGTTCACCGGAGCTGTTGTCGGTATTACAAACCGATGGCACCTGGAATTCTTTTAACCTTGGAGGCGGCCTTAGCGGAATAGACATTTCAACATTGATGGTCGATCATCAAAATCAAAAATGGATTATTAAACGAAAAGAGGGATTTATCGTTATTTTTAACGATAACAACACCCTTGATGACCCTACTGACGACCGGGCCAAAACTTTAAGCTCTTCTACCGGCAATGGTGCTATTCCCGGAACAGGTGTTTTTGCCATGGCCACCGACCAGGATGGTGAAGTTTGGATTGGTTCGGATAAAGGTATCTGCGTTTTTTCAAATCCGGAACAAATTTTTACTCCCGGTGCAGATTTTGATGCCCATCAAATATTAGTACCCCGAAACGATGGCTCCGGCCTGGCCGATTACCTTTTGGAAACCGAACAGGTTACCGCCATTGCCGTTGATGGTGCAAACAATAAATGGGTAGGAACCGAGCGTGCCGGCATCTTTCAGTTTTCACCCGACGGGCTTAAAGAGCTGCAACATTTTACAGCCGAAAACAGCCCGTTGCTATCCAACAGCATTATCAGCATAGCCATTAACGACGACGGTGAAGTGTTTATCGGTACCACCAACGGCATTATATCTTACAAAGGAGAAGCAACCCCTCCAAAACCCACCAACGACAGCGTTTATGCTTACCCCAATCCGGTTCGCCCCAATTATAACGGCCCCATCGCTATCAAAGGACTGGTAAACAATGCAGATGTAAAAATAACCGACTCATACGGAAATGCCGTTTATGCCACCAAATCGGAAGGGGGACAGGCCATTTGGAACGGATATTCTTTAAACGGACAACGGACAGCTTCGGGAGTGTATCTTGTTTTTGTAACCAACAGCGATGGAACCGAAAAAATTGTTACTAAAATTTTAGTCATTCGGTAAAATTTTATGTTAAAAAGCACCAAAGGCATTGTTTTTAAAACGGTAAAATATTCCGAAACAAGTATTATTGTTAAAATTTTTACCGAAAAATCGGGTATTCAATCGTACATTATTAAAGGGGTTAGAAGCAAAAAAGCAAAATTTAAAACTGCGCTGTTTCAACCTTTGCAACTACTTGATATTAC
>WGDP01000171.1 GCA_015493215.1 Bacteroidales bacterium
ACCTGTGTGAGATTATTATGAAAATAGTTGTGTTTAAACAGATTACCCTCCTGATTGGTATGAAAAAAAACACCTGTGCCGCAAAAGGCAATTTCGTTGTTGGATATTGTGTTTTTTTGTTCCAAAACGTAGGGAGATGTGTCCACATGAATACCTTCGATACAGTAAATAAACTTGTTATTGAGGATTTGGTTGCTTGATGTTTCTTTCATTCCCAAAGCCATTCCGCTGCCAATGTGATTTCCCCTGATATAATTACCCGTTAAAATTGTTCGCTCACTGTACATTAAAAACACCCCCACCGAATTGTTTAACAGCAGGTTATTTTGCACTCTATTATTATGTGAATACATAAAATGCAGCCCGTATCTATTCCCAATTCCTTTGTTATCCTGAAACAGATTGTCGCCCGAGTACCAAACCACCATGTCGCGCACATTGTGCCAGTAATTGCCAATTATCTGATTCCGTTTTGAATACCACAAACGTATGGCATCGCCTTTAATGGCCTGAGAACGTTCCATCAGCGAAGAAATATCGTTATGAATTACCTTATTAAAGTTACTTTGCCAAATATCAATTCCAAACAAGCACTCTTTAATACGGCAATTTTCCACAACATTATAATCACCTCTTATTCTTACCCCTGCATCCAACTTATCAAACGAGCCACCTGAATTTTTTAGAATCATATTCTTTACCTGAACACTATCGCCGTTGATAAAGAGGACAGACCGCTTTTGTTGGCCATCAACAATGGCTTTTCCACGTCCATCTATAACAATTCCATCGGTTGAAATATAAACAGGCCCCAAATAAACGGCCTCTTTTAAAAAAATGGTATCACCCGGTTCGGCAGCATCAACAATAGGCTGTAAGACAATGGTATCGTAATGTAATTGGTTTTCCGACATGGGATAATAGTTGCCATAGTCGCCCCCTTCTTCCACAGCACTCTCCTGTGAAAACAGTGCATTTTGAAATAGAAATAAAACCAAAAAAGCCATAAAAAAAGAACGGACAGTTTTTTTCCTCACATAAAAAATGCTTCGAAAAAAGCCCATCCGTCCTCTTAATAAAATCATTGTTGCTTGTAATTTACGAATTGCTTTTTAAGCTGTTCTTTTTCATTATTATTGCAATGACCAATAGCACTAACACAAGCAAGGCAACAAAGAAACCTGCATAAGGATATGATTGTGTTGTAAACTGTGCCACTTTTCCTTCGCCAAAAACGGTGGGCATAAAGGGCTTAATACCCTTAAAGGCACCTCCTCCGTGCATCGACAAGTGGTGGCCATACCAATATAAGTAGTATATGTAAACGCCAAGAAAATAAATGGGGGTTAAAGCCGCAATAATAGCTGCCCAAAAACATTTTCGTTTGGGTGTAAACATAAACAACAAAACCAAAAGCACAAATACACCAAAAATGTAGGGGGACCAATGCATCAGTTTGTCAAGAAACATCAACGGCTTAGGTGTAACATTGAGTCTGATAGGCTCGTTTGTTTTCGGGTCAAGAATTTCGTGCCCCTGCGCATCCTTTTTAGTGTCAAATACATAATAAATGGGGTACTCTCTGGTTTTATCGGCATTAACACCGGGAACAATGTGATACATACCAATAAAATGGTTAATGGCATTCATCTCCCTTAAGCAGTCGGCTCCCTCTTGTCCCTGAGCCAGCTCAGAACGCTCTTTTTCTCCAACACAGCCATTGTAAACCCCGTTAAATTTAAAATCAATACGTATTCCTTTGGGATACATTGATTTAGGGTATTGGATACTCTGCAAAGCAACGTGCCACATGGGTAGAAAATATACCACTATAATTAAAATGGCAGCAATACCGGCAAGGGTTTGGTAACCCAGCTTGTTGTTTTTCATGATAATTTGTTTTTAATTAAAAGTACACCTCAGTAAACTTGACAGCATTACTTTTTAGCAGTAACGCCGGCAGTTTTCAGCATATAGGCAACAGCATCATACAAGTCCTGATCGGTACATGAGGAGCAGGTACCTTTGGGGGGCATCACACCATGTTTTCCGGTGAAACCGTTAATGGCATCATGATGCAGGGTGTTCATATCCTTTTGGGCAATCTCTTCCCAACGGGCTTTATCCTTTAAAGCAGGAGCACCGGCAACACCAGTCATGTGACAGGCAACACACACTTTACCATACACGGCTTTACCATTTTCGATATTGGCGGTAAAACTTTTTTGCTGTTGTTTTTCAGCTTTTTTCTCAACTTTTGTTGTTGAGGTTGATTCACTACTATTTTTATTGGCACTACCACCACATGATGAAAGCACAAAACTTCCGGCAGCCAACAAAAAGATAAATAAGATAACTTTTTTCATTTTTATAAATTTGATTAAATATTTGGTACAAAGATAAAAAAAGTAGAGGCAGCTGGTAAATCTGCCTCTACTTTTTTATAAATAGTCAGTAATATATTGAGGATTACTGCATTTGTTTCATTACCTGTGCCGATTTAGCTTTCAGATATTGAATAATCTTAACAACATCTTCATCCGAAACGTTTTGATCGGGCATAGCCAGTTTATATTTCTGGCGCATGGCCTCGATATCGGCTTCTTTGTAATGTGCTTTAGGATTGGTAATCCACGATTTTAACCAATCGTCGCTACGACGTTTGTCAACCATTAATAAGTCGGGGCCGTTAAACTTCGCACCAAATTTATGACAAGCGGTACAACCATAGTTTAAGAATTCCAGTTCACCCGGCAACAGGTTCTTCAACTCAATAGCCGAAGGCTGGAATTTCTGCATTTCGTTGTCCTTTTGAATTCTTTTTGAGAAAGCAATTACCCTGTCGTTATCAGCTTTAGCATTGTATTTAACAGTTAAGTAACCTTGCAACTGACGGCCTTCAGGTGAATGAACACAGTCTAGCAGCAATGGGAACTTACCAGCTTTATCGGCTAAAAATTCCAACGAAGCGGTTTCTCCCGGACGCCAACGGTATTGCTTGTCGTACGAAGCAATTTCATACACATAATGCCCGGTTTTTTCCTGACTGGTATTGGTTAAATGAATCAACACATTTTGTCCTTGTGTAACATCAATGTTGGCAGGTGTTACTTTACCATTGTTAATGGTTCCAAACACCTCAACCATATTTCCTTTGGTCTTAACATGCTCATCACCCGCGTTGGTTGCATAAGGTGCCTTTTTCAAGGTTACAATATCAGTACCCACAGGATACACATCAATGGGATTTAATAAATTATCATTCATCATAATGGTGTAATGAGGTTCACCCATTGGCAATGGCATATCGTATATAATCTTCATCTTATCACCTGAAATATCAATTAACTGGTGATTTTGAGGATGCAACGGCCCTACCGGATTAAAACGGTCGATGGACAATTTATCAAGCTCAATCAGATATTTTCCTTCAGGATGTTTGGTGTCACCGTGCGTTGAAACTAAGTGGCCAATGTTATAGTTTGAAGAAACATGATCAAGCACTTTCAAATTGATATAGTCCCATTTGGTAGTCCATGAATCAACATAAACAGAAGTATAAACAATACCTTTTTTCTTGTCATACTGATTGTGTAATGGTCCTAAACCAATCTCCAAGCTTCCGTGCAAGGCTGTTTCAAGAGCAATAATCGGAATACCATACGAATCGTGGCCTTCAAAGTTTTTATCTTCGATAGCCTTTTTAATTTTAGCCCACGAATAAACCCATGCATGTGAGTCGAGTTTACCGGCAACAATAATATAATCACCTGTCGGATCAACATCTACACCATGAGGAGATTTAGGTTCGGGAATAAGATAAAGAAGACCATGTTTAATTGATTCGCTAATGGGAATATTCCTCATTCCACGAATGATCTGTGTTTTAATTTTACCGGCTTTTATCAGCTCTTCAGCTTTTTTCCAGTTGTAAACATGCAGGTAGTCGACATCACGTGAGGAACAACCGGCCTCGAAAGGAGGACGTCCCTGCATATCGCCACCAATGTACATTTCGGTACAGAATGAGTTGGTAAATCCCCAGCCATAGGTGGCCAGTTTACCGGCATCCGACAAGTCCTGTGTATAAGGAGGCAACTCAAAGTTAAACGATTTCTTCATATTAATTCTGCCTTTATTATCATCAAAACTCCAGCAGGTTAAACCACCCCTCCAATATTTTTGGAAGTTAACATCGTTTAACGGGTGATATTTATGGTCGTAAGGAGCAGGATACTGTGTTGCTTCCAGAATATACTCTGAGTTAGGTGTGAAAAAGGCACCACCGTGGTCACTTCTAAACAGAGGGTTGTTTACCACTTGTTTTACTTCAAAGTCCTTTAAATCCACAACATAAATACGCGGGTTGGCTTTGTCGTTTATAACCATCCATTTACCGTTATAATCGCCATCGGTTTCCGAAAATCCGGGGTGGTGTGTATCGCCCCATAATATCTGAGCACCGTCAATAAATCCGGTTTTCATCAATCCATAGGTTTCGGTAGAATAGCCGTAACCATCATAAGGCTGACGAGTATTAATCGGAGTATATTTTACCAAACGCATGGAAGGCACAATGTAAGTAGGCATGTTACCTTCCTGTCCGCCTGAGTTTAAAGCAACATATTCATCTTTAAGATGATCGGGAGTATAGGTTTTGGCCGCTGCCAAAACATCTTCTGAGGTCAGGCCTCTTCTTTTTGTAACGTCCCCAAAGGTTTCGTGGCCACGGGGAGCCCCTATTTCAGTGCTTTTAGCTTTTTCGGAACCGCCTCCACAGCTGGAAAGCGTTAAATAAAAGCCGAAAAGTGCAGCTACCAAAACAAGGCTTGTATATTGTTTTATTTTTTTCATAATAATTATCATTATAAATTTTTAAATCGCATTAATACTACTTGCTTCCCAGTTTTTCTGTTAACAACTTTTTAGCACGTAAGCCTGCATCAGCAGCTTTTACCTGATACTGGAAGTATTGTTCAGCCCATAAGAATGCATCTTTCCATTTACCTTCTTTGGCAAACTTCTCATAATTAGCTTTTGGAGTAGCTGCTTTGTTTAACTGAGCTACAGCATCTTGAACCAATGCTTTTACATAAGGATAGTTTTCGTAATGATTTTCTTTTAACCATTTAACCACACCGTTAATAACATCTTGTGTTTGAGCAATTACTTTCAACTTATCTTCGTAATTCTTTTTGTATTCGGCCAGTTCTTTTTTGGTGAGTGTAATTTCACCACCTTTAGAACCTTTCCAGTTTTTAGGTTTAACCAACAGGATACCTTCCATTTCGAGGTGAAGTGCCGAACAAAACTCAGTACAATAATATGGGAAAGCACCTTCGCGGTCAGCTGTAAAGGTTAGCGATGCAGTTTTACCAGGCTCGAAACTACCATGTTTTCCATAAGTATCAATGGTAAAACCATGTGTTTCGTCTTCCGCCAGCTCAAGGTTGGTTAAGTGGAAGGTAACAATGTCACCCTGATTTACTTCTACAATTTCGGGAGTAATGTGCGAACGGATAAGGGTTCCGAAAACGTGAACACGATTTCCTTTACGTTCAATTTTTTCTTTACCGGCAACTGTTTTAAAGGGTGAAATTTCACCTGTACGTGAGTTGGTTCCGGTGGGATAACGAATAATCGGCTTGATGGTTGTACGCAATACGGCAACCGAACCATACATGTTACACTGGGGTAAACTCATGGTATATAAATCACTCATTTTATCACCCGAAATATCAATTAAGTGTTGGAAACTGGGACGTACGGGGCCTGTTGAAACAAAGTTTTTGTAAAGGCCTTCTTTATCAACAACCGTTAAATAGTTTGAATGAGGAGTAGCTGACATACCCTGTGGAACCATTAACTGGCCAGGTTTGAAATCTAATTTTAATTCGCCCTCTTTTTTTAAGGTTTCATAGTTCCAGCGAACCACTTTTTTATCGTTGAAAGCAGAAGCATAGGCGATGTTTGGACGATATTCGAAAGCAATGTCGGTAACACCGTTACCCAATTTAATGCTTCCGTGTTTAACAGCAGCGGCATCAATGGTAGGAATACCATCCACTTTGCCGCTAAATGTTTTGTCGGTTAAAGCTTTAATGGCTTTTGCAAAATCGAAAACTGTTGTTTCGTCGCCAACGGTAATAAAATATTTTCCTTTGGGAGTAACTTTAACATAATTGGCTTTTCCGGGAAGTTGAATCATAGCAACAACACCGGCTTTGTTGGCTTCGGCAAAGGGTACAACGGCAAAGTTGCTAACCGATTTTGTTTTCATGCCAACCACCTTATTATAATCAACCAGATAAACATAATTTTTACCATCTTTCGATGCAAGGCCAACCATATAACCATCGCTGCCAAATTTACCGGCATCTGAATAGCCCAATGTAAAAGGAGGCAATTCGAGGGTGATGGATTTTTCTTTTAAGATACGACCGGCGTGACCGGTTTTGGTTGTTTTTTCCACTTTGTGGAAATTCCAAAAAGTAATACCTGATTTCAGATCACTGCTTTGAGCGTCCCAGGTAGCCGGAAACTGACTGGTTTGAATAACCCAGTCGGTGTTAGGAGTTACTGCAACTCCCGGAAAAGCTGATAAAAACAGCGGGTGACTTAGCACCTGCTTGGTTTCAAAATCTTCGAGATCGAGCATGGCAATACGTGAGTTGGCACCATCGGAATAAAAAAGGTGCTTACCATCGTAATTTCCATTGGTTTCGGAAAAGCCCGGATAACGCATGTCGCCATACCAGTCGATTTTGTCATCGAGTGAAGCTTTTTTTAACAACAATGAACTCTCATCGTCATAGCCATAACCCTGCCATGGTTCGGGAGAAAATACGCCCACATACTTATAAATACGCATGGAAGGCAGACCATAAACAATCATAGTACCTGAATTGCCGGTTCCGACAAATCCAAAATACTCATCACGGCCTCCACGCGGCATAAATGTTTTGGCAGCTGCTAAAACATCATTGTCCGTAAGGCCACGATCTTTTTTTACATCATTGAGCGTTTGCTGTGCATTAACAGGCACGCTGGCTGTAACAGCCAACAGAAGCGCGATGCTCAACACGAAAAAACGTCTTGTAAATAACATCATAATATTTAATTTAGGTTTATAAAAAGGATAAAATTGGTTCAACATTAATTATTAAAAGGGTTTACGCATAAAAAAAACAACCTTTAATTAGGTATTTAATTACTTATTTTTTAAAACCATAACTACAAATTCGATTGCTGAAAAAATAAAATTAATGG
>WGDP01000172.1 GCA_015493215.1 Bacteroidales bacterium
ACAATAAATTTGGCGTTTCCGGAAGTTCTTACATAGTAATCGCCGCCAAGGCGTCCCACCAGGTCGATTTTGTCAGGGTCAATGTTTCCGTTGCTGTCAAGCACTTCTTCGTTAAGGTGTATGTGGAGAATTTCGCAAACAACCAGGTTTCCCGATCCGGGTTTTCCGCTTACCTCAATAATATCAACAACCTTGCATTCCAGTTGCAGCGGCGACTCTTTAACTCTGAAAGGTTTCACTTTTACCGACTCGATTGGTGTTAAACCGGCTTTTGTAAATTCGCTTATTCCTTTGGGAAATTCAACGCTGGTGAGGCTCATTTGTTGAACCATATCGTAAGTAACGGCGTTAATTACCACTTGAGGAACTTCTTTTACGTTTTCCAGGGTGTGTTTGGTGGTATTGTCCCTGCCGCGCCGGCTTGGCGAAAATATCAATCTCGACGGGTTAACGCCAAAGGCATTATAAAAACTAAAGGGTGCCAGGTTTGGGTTTCCGGCAGCATCAATGGTGCTTGCAAAGGCGATGGGTCTGGGCGAAACACCTCCAAGTAGTAACTTAAACAGCTGTTGGTTTCCGTACTCTTCAGGAATTATTTCAATCATTATTTTGCCGGTAATATGGTTGTTCTTGCTTCTCCAAATCCAATTCGAGTGTTGTTTTTTTCGGCCCAACCACGAATAATAACAGTATCGTTATCATTTATAAATTTTCGTTCGCTGCCATCGTTTAATTTAACAGGCTTTGTGCCCTGCCAGGCCAGTTCAAGCATGGATCCGTACGAATCAGGTGTAGGGCCGGAAATGGTTCCCGAACCGTACATGTCACCCGGCTTTATGTTGCAGCCGTTTACAGTTTGATGGGCAAGTTGTTGGCTCATGTTCCAGTACATATACTTAAAATTGGAGCGAGAGACTCGTGTTTCTTCTCCATTTTCAGGTTTGATAAATACCTCAAGATTTATGTCGAAGTTTCGTTTTCCAGTAGTTTGAAGATAGGGTAAAACGGCCGGTTCTTGTTTAGGACCGCTAACGCGGAAAGGTTCTAAAGCTTCAAGGGTTACAATCCATGGGGAGATAACCGACCCGAAGTTTTTACTTAAAAAAGGCCCCAAAGGTACATACTCCCATTTTTGAATATCGCGGGCAGAAAGATCGTTAAAAAGTACCATGCCAAAAATGTGGTCTTCCGCTTTTTCCACGGGAATAGGTTCTCCAAGTTTATTTCCGCTTCCGGTGATAAAAGCGGTTTCAAGTTCAAAATCAATTAGTTTTGAGGGGCCAAACACCGGTGATGAAGCCCCTTTTGGCAATGTTTGTCCGTTAGGCCGGTGGATATTGGTGCCGGAAACAACTATGGAGGAACTTCTTCCATGATAGCCTACGGGGATGTGTCTCCAGTTAGGCAGTAAAGCATTGGCGGGGTCACGAAACATTATTCCCACATTGGTAGCGTGTTCGATGCTGGAGTAAAAATCGGTATAATCGCCAACGGCAACCGGAAGTTGCATGGTTACCTTGTCAACAGATGTGGTAATTATCTTCAACATAACGCTGTCGTTAAAAAGCGTAGTGTTTCCCTCTTCAAAAAGGTCGGATATTCTTTGCCTTACTGCACTCCAAACTTTTTTATCGCAAGCCAGAAATCGGTTCAAAGTTGTTTCGTTAAATACATGAGGGTCGTTAATAACTCCTGAAAAGTGACCCAGTTGAGCAAGTGCGTACAAGTTAATTACGGTGTCACCTATTCGGGTGGCGGCACCAACTTGGCCGTTACCAAAATCGGCTATACCAAAAGGAATGTTTTGGATAGGAAATTCAGAATCTTTCGGAACTTCAATCCAGCTTTTTAATTTTGGGTTGTTTGCTTTAATTTTACTCATTGCTTATAATGTTCCTCGGTTTTCCTGTTCTCGTTCGATGGACTCAAAAAGAGCTTTGAAATTTCCTTTGCCAAACGATTCGGCACCGTTGCGTTGTATAATCTCAAAAAAGAAGGTTGGCCTGTCCTGTACCGGCTTGGTAAAAAGTTGCAGCAGGTATCCTTTGTCGTCTCTATCGATAAGAATATTTAATTTTTTCAGGGTTTCCATATCTTCATTTATTTTGCCAACACGTTGATAAACTGTTTCGTAGTAAGTGTCAGGTACAAATAAGAAGTCAACGCCTCTGGCTCTTAAGTCAGAAATGGTTGAAATAATGTCATCGGTTGCCATGGCTACATGTTGAGGCCCCGGGCCAATGTAAAAATCGAGATATTCCTCAATTTGAGATTTTTTAAGACCTCTGGCAGGTTCGTTAATGGGAAACTTGATGCGCATATTTCCGTTGGCCATTACTTTACTTTTGAGTGCTGTAAATTCGGTGCTGATGTCTTTGTCGTCAAACGAAATAAGCTGGTCGAATCCCATGACGGTTCTGTAAAAATCAGCTACCTTGTCCATTTCGCCTTCGTTTACATTTCCAACAATGTGGTCAACGTAAAGCAGACCGGTTTCTTTTGGCTTAAAATCAGGTTCCCATTTAATAAATCCGGGAAAGAATAAGCCGTTATAGTTTTTGCGTTCAACAAAAACATGAATGGTTTCGCCGTAGGTATAGATGCCTGATGTAACAATTGTTCCGTTTTCATCGGTTTCTTCTTTGGGTTCAAAGGCAGGTTTGGCACCACGATTAACGGTATCTTTAAATGCTTGTCGAGCGTCTTCAACATTTAAGGCAATTATTTTCACCCCGTCGCCATGTAATTTATGGTGTGCTGCAATGGGTGAGTCGGGCGTTAAGGCTCCCGTAAGTACTAACGTTATTTTTTTCTGCCGCAGAACATATGACGTTCTGTCGGTTAAACCGGTTTCAAGCCCGGCGTATGCAACGGGTTGGAAACCGAATGCCGACTGATAGTAATGAGCGGCTTGTTTTGCATTTCCAACATAAAATTCAACATAATCGGTTCCCGAGATGGGTAATAAATCTTGAGACATAGTGCGTTTTTTTATTGATAATTTTATTGTTTTATTAATCCAACCATGATTTATAATAATCAGGGTCTTCAATTTGAAGTGCTTCTTTTGTGAGCTTCAAAGGTTTAAAAGTGTCCACCATAACGGCATACTCTTTTGTGTCCTTTTTACCGATGCTTCGTTGGATGGCTCCGGGATGCGGCCCGTGTGGTAATCCCATGGGGTGCAGGGTTATTTGTCCTTTTTCAATGTTGTTGCGGCTCATAAAGTCGCCATCAACATAGTAAAGCACTTCGTCAGAATCGATGTTGCTGTGATGGTAGGGAGCAGGTATTGCCTTTGGATGATAATCGTACAGGCGTGGCACGAAAGCGCAGGTTACAAAATGCGGTGTTTCAAAGGTTTGATGTACCGGTGGTGGTTGATGGATACGGCCTGTCAAGGGTTCGAAATCATAAATAGAAAGAGCGTAGGGATAGTGATAGCCGTCCCAACCAACAGCATCAAACGGATGATACTCGTAATGGTATCCGTAAATGGTGTTTTGCGATTTTATTTTAATTAAAAAATCACCCTGCTCTTCATGGGTTATTAATGCTTGCGGGACTTTTATGTCGCGTTGGTAAAAGGGGGCGTGCTCAAGCAACTGGCCTTCACTGTTAACGTATCTTTTAGGAAAACGTAATGGTGCATACGATTCAACAATAAACAACCTGTTGTCTTCATCGTTAAAGTCGAATTGGTAAACAGTTCCGCGGGGGATAACTATATGGTCGCCTTTGGCAAAAGGTAAATTGCCATAAACAGATTTAAACACCCCACTGCCTTTATGCACAAAAATCATCTCATCGGCATGGGCGTTTTTAAAAAAATAATCTGTCATTGATTTTTTAGGGGCGGCCAGGATTAGTTGAATGTCATCGTTAAATAATACCGTTTTTCTGCTGGTAAGATAGTCGTTTTCCGGTTTAACCTTAAATCCTTTTAACGAGCGGTTTTGAAGATTTTTTTCAACAGCTGTTTGAGGGGTTACATCAACGGGTTCATCAATTTTAATAACTCTGGTGGGGGGATTAAGATGGTAAACGATGGAGTAGAGGTCAGAAAATCCTTCTGACGAAACCACCTCTTCAGCGTACAAACCTCCCTCGGGTTTTTCAAACACGATGTGTCTTTTGTTTGGAATTTTTCCTTTGACAATGTAATGTGGCATATTAATTTAGAATAAATAAAAATAAAATTGGTTGCCAAAGATAATGATTATGGTTTATTTAAGCAAGATAATTTTT
This sequence comes from Bacteroidales bacterium, assembly GCA_015493215.1. Classification (GTDB taxonomy): domain Bacteria; phylum Bacteroidota; class Bacteroidia; order Bacteroidales; family F082; genus B16-G9. The sequence goes on from WGDP01000172.1 coordinate 4,249, forward strand.
GAAAGACGTTTTACTATGATAAAAAAAGAGGCTGCCTGAATTTTCCGGGCAACCTCTTAAAAAATATATTAACCTATTTTATTTTGTAGCAGGTGGAGTGTAGATGTTTTCGTCAACTCTGTAACCGGTGTTGTCTTCGTACCAATCGGTGTAAACACTTCCACCCGATTCTGCCCATTCAACAAAGTGATTATAAGCATTGATAATTTCGACTTGCTCAACCGGATAATCAAATGAAACGGGTAAATCAAGTGCCCACGGCAAATTGTTTACAGTTTGGTAATATTTTCCTGTAACCGGATTTGAATCGTCAGCCCAAGTGCCAAACAGCGATTGGTCAGCCAGATTAGTTGGAGGGTTGCCGGCTAAATGAACTTCCTGGTTTCTTGTTTTGTTAAGAATCAAGAATGGATTATAAGGTGCGCTACCGGTAACATTACTTGCCAAAGGATTGTTGTACAGAACGTGCAACTGATTGGTGTCGGGGTCAACATAGGGTACATCAGGTTTCGTATTAATAAATGTTGAGCCTGAGGGGTTAATCATGTTAAAAGCGTTATCGAAAACTATGATAACCGTATTGGCCTGACCTTGCTCTGTACCATTCGGGTTTAGATTAATGTAATTTTCAGAAATGTTGGTGCCGGTTACCGAGGCAACATTTGAAGGATCGCCACCCAGCATAAAGCCAAAGCCATTTTCAAGACTTGCACCAACTGCTCTAACCGAATAATCGATAAAAAATTCCACTAATTCGTTTTGAGCGTTTAAAATCGACTTAAAATGATAATCCAAAATCAGGTCGTTAAAGTCATAATCACCTTTTCCCGGCCATAAATCTTCGTAAGCCAATGTTCCCCAGTCAGTTTCGTTTGGGTAATAAACATTAAATGCTCTGTCGGGGTCGTTTGGATAATCGTCGTTGTCATCATCTACTCCATCGCCGTCAGTATCGTTTCCCGAAATGGTAACGACCACATTATCAAACATAACACTTTGGTTTGCTAGTAAATCGTGTGCCCACATTAAAACCTGACAGGTAACAGTTCCTGCCGGCATTGTGCCCACAATTTGTTTGGTAGTCCATGTGGTGGGTGGGGGTGTGTATTCATATTCGATATATGTAATAGCATTTCCGGCTGCATCTTTTGGGATTAGAAACAGCCATGAACGTAAACCATGAGCATTGGTTGTTGCTTTAATATCGCATGAAAAGGTGACTATGTCATTTGGGTTTACGTTAATCATTTGCGAAAATCCTCCTGCGTACCTTCCGTTAGCATAGGGTGTTCGTATAACATGGTTTCCTGATTCATCAAACCATTCTCCAGGAGCATAATGAGTTGTAATATACCATCGGTTGTCCACCGGATGGGGAGAACTCCACCAATTAATGTGTCCAAAGTCGTTTGTTTCGAAATCACCATTTCCAATTACATTTGTGTTAGAGAATGATTGAGAATACGTAGTTTTATTAGAGGTTGTATTGTTTTCAATGGTTTTTTGAGTACTAATTGAATCGGGGGGGAGGCTGCCGTAACCTTCTCCAAAATTTACTACAACTCCTCCTTCTTTAAATGAGCTATTTTCAATGGCAATGGTTTTTGCACCTGCAATTGTAGATACATAAATAGATTTTAATGAAGTGGGAATTTTTACAGAGCCTTTAAAATGGCCAAGAGTATTAAAACTACCTGAATAGATTAGTTTTCCACCATCATCAGGAGCGGCTGTGTAAATATTAAAGCGGCTCCGGTATTTGCTAAAATTTATGCTTGCCGGCATTTCAAGAGATACCGATACACTGTGGGTTGTGTTAAAGGTAAAGCCGTCAGGTGCTTTTAAATTGTCAATACTGTTTTTGTTTTCAACGGCAGTTTTATTGCAGCTGCTTGTAACAAACATTATTAGTGGCAATAACATGAGAAAAACTATTCTTCTTTCCATTTTTTGTTTTTTAAAATTAGTGTGGCCACAAGTATTATTTAGCAGGCGGAGTGTAGATGTTTTCATCAACTCTGTATCCTGTTTTATCTTCGTACCAATCGGTGTAAACACTACCACCTGATTCGGCCCATTCTCTGAAATGGTTGTAAGCATTTAATATCTCAACTTGTTCAACAGGATATTCAAACGAAACAGGCAAGTCAATGGCCCAAGGCAGGTTGCTGGCAGTTTGATACCATTTTCCTGTGGCAGGATTGCTATCGTCAATCCATGTTCCGAACAGCGCATTGTCAACTAAATCAGTGGGTTCTTCTCCTGCAAGGTGTACCTCTTTACCTCTGTCACGATCAACAACAATAAACGGGTTGTAGGGAGCTGTACCTGTAACATCGGTAGAGGTAGGAGTGCTGTAGGTTACTACCAGTTGATTGGTATCGGGGTCAACATAAGCTACATCGGGTTTTGTATTAACAAACTGTGAGCCTGACGATCCAATGGTGTTAAAAGCATTGTCGAATAAAAAGACCACGCTGTTTGTTTGGTTGTTTTCGGTACCGTTTGAAGTAAGGCTGATGTAATTTTCGGTTAACTGTGTTCCTGTTACCGATTCAATATTGGAAGGGTCACCGCCCATCATCAGTCCAAAACCATTTATGAGGCTTGCTCCTACGGCTCTTGTTGAGTAATCCAGATAATATTTTACCAATTGGTTTGAGGAGTTTAATACTGATTTAAAGTGGTAGTCTAAAACAAGGTCGTTAAAATCGTAGTCGCCTTCGCCGGGCCACAAATCTTCGTATGCCAGTGTTCCCCAGTCTGTTTCGTTGGGATAATAAACGTTAAATGCCATGGTGGGATCGTTTGGATAGTCGTCAAAATCATCATCAACACCATCACCATCCGAATCGGTTACAGGCCCTGTAACAACAACATTATTGACATATATGGCAGCATTGGCAGTGTAATCGTTTGTCCAAACCAAAACCTGGCATGAGGCTGTTCCGCTTGGCATGGTTGCAACCAGTGTTTTGGTTGTCCAGTTGGATGATGGGTGGTAATAAGTAAGGTTATAATAAGCAAGAACGCTACCATTGGCAGAACGAGGAATAAGATAAAGCCATGAATAGAGCCTGTTGTTGCTTCCTACGCTTTTAAGATCGGCAGTAAAGGTGATTACATCACCCGGATTGGCATCAATCATTTGTGAAACACCACCATAGTAGTAATTTCCCGGTTCGGTCCATGGTGTTCTTACAACATGGTCGCCACCATCGTCGTACCATTCCATGCTTCCCTGATATTGTGTGAAATACCATCTGCTGTCAACCGGATGGGGTGAACTCCAATAATAGATGGTTCCGAAATCGTTGGTTTCAAAATCACCGTTTCCAACCACATTGCTTCTGCCGTTGGTAAGCTTTGGAGCATGCATGGTTATATTATTTTCAAAAGGCGTTGCTTTTGCTCCCGGTTCAGTTGTGTCGGGAGGGTTGAGTCCGTAATCGTCTCCAAAATTAATGATGACTCCGTCTTCTTTAAAAGAGTTGTTTGAAATGTCAACTGTTATATCACCAACGATGGTAGTTACATATATTTCAGACAATGCAACGGGAACCTTTATTTTTCCTGAAAATTTGTTGTTGTTATCAAAACTTCCTGAAAGCAAGAGTTTTCCGCCTTTGGCAGGATTTGCCGTATAGATGTTAAACCTGCTGCGGTATGCATCATTAAAGGTTATGGTAGTAGGCATCTCGATGGTAACAGGTACCTCATGGGTTGTTTCAAAGGTAAAACCATCAGGAATGTTTAAATCTTTCATAGTTGTTTTGTTGTCCGGAGTGCTTGTTCTGCAGCCGGTTGTGAAAATAAGCAACAAAGCAACAAATGATAACAGGATACTAATCTTTGTTTTCATGGCGATATAATTTAATAGGTTAATATTTTTCAAAATTGTAACATCTTTGTACATTAAAAATCATGCCAAAAACCTAGCTAAAAGTTATGTTGCATTGCACCAGCCCTTTAGGTAAAATGCAGTTTAACTCTCTAGGTTTTCAATTTGGGAATTATGTATCAAAAATACACAAAGATTTGATGTAATGCAACAAAAAGAAAGAAAATATGGTGTTTTCGGCTTAATATTGAAGTTGTTTAAGGTTATTTCTTTATTCCGATAGCTATCGGAATACTTGAGTTTGGATTTAACTAGATAAAAAAATCAGGACAAATGTTATTGTTTTGATTTTTTTATTTACTTTTGTATCTAGTTATATAACTAGTGTTAATTAAAATTTAAACATCATGGGATTTTCAACAAAGGTTCAGTTAATCAAGCGTAAAGCAAGCGAACAATGGTACGTTAATCTACCCTCAGCTGTTGCACAAGCCATGGAATTTGATAAGGGTGAGCTTGTGGAG
>WGDP01000173.1 GCA_015493215.1 Bacteroidales bacterium
CCCTATTATATCTGGGTTATCATTGTCCCTTTTATAAGTATTGCAGCTTTTAACTGGGACGGAATTTTTATCGGAGCTACCGCTTCACGAGCCATGCGAAATGTGAGTATTATTGTGTCGCTGGTAATATTTTTGCCTGCCTATTATGCAACCCGTTTGTGGTGGGGAAATCATAGTCTGTGGTTTGCCTTCGACCTGTTCATGCTCACCCGCGGAATCGGTATGTGGTACTATGCAAGGCGTGGGGTGCTTTATAATTAGGTGATCTGTTTTTCTGTCCCCAAAACCACCAACCCACGTCATCGCGAGCAGAAGGGAAGGCCTGCCTGCCGTAAAGGCAGGGCAATGTGGTGGGGTGAAGCGATCTGTAACTCCAACGCTTTGGACAAATAAACATATCTGTTATTAAATCTAAAACCTGCTTAACGCTGCCAGCACAGGCTCTTTCTCAGAGTCAGACAGGCATTGTTGTACTTTTTTCTGAAAATTGTAACAGGTCATTTGCCTGATGTTGGTCTTTTTGCTAATCTGATACGATGAATATTCAGGAAGTTTACAAACGAGCAGTGCCATTTCAAAGGCCTGAATAATAGGAATCTTACAACGATGAAAAGCGGTATGTGCGGTGGCCGACTCCTCTTTTTTACATCGTGTACACCTTCGTGAATAAGGTGTTTTGCCTTTACAATAGTTGGTGTGGCCGCATTTTTTGCAAACAAAACCATCCTTCCACTTTAGGTCGGCCAAAAACTTAAGGCAGGCATCTTCATCCTTAAAGTGTTTCCTCAGGTTCAATACCAAATCTTCATATTCAATTTTTGACACTGCCATTGAAAGATTAAATTTTTACAAAAATAATTAAAATGTCATAGTGATATTAAAGCGCTATATAAAAATTATACTTATCTTTGCCGCCGGTTTAATTCATAAAACAAACAAACATCTAATAATGAAGAAATTAAGTGTAATAATGATACTCTTCTTTGCCGCTAACTTAATGGCTTGTTCAAACAGCGAAGGAAGCGAAAAAGAGGGTACCCAGGCTAAAACAGAAGTATCGAAAGATAATAAAACCAATTCAAACGCTGCACCTGAGCATCTTACTTATGATGCTTTTTTGGAAAAAGTATGGAATTTTGAAAGTCACCCACAGGAATGGGTTTACGAAGGTGATGTGCCTTGCGTAATTGATTTTTATGCCGACTGGTGCGGCCCTTGTAAACGCGTAGCTCCCATTATGGACGAGTTGGCCAAAAAATATGACGGTAAATTAAAAATTTACAAAATAAATGTGGACGACGAAAAACAATTGGCCTCTGTTTTCAGAGTAAGAAGCATCCCTTCGGTATTGTTTGTCCCTAAAAAAGGAAAACCTCAAATGCAAACCGGTGCCATGCCACGTGATGCATATTTTAAAGTTGTAAAAGAACAGTTGCTTGGTGAAAAACCGGCAGCAAAATAGATAATTAGTAACCAATATTAAAGATAACAAATATTAAAATGGAACATTTAACCAAACAAACATTTTTTGAAAAGGTATTCAACTACGAAAAAAACCAGGAGTGGAAATTTGAAGGCGAATTACCTTGTATTATTGATTTTTATGCTGATTGGTGTCAGCCTTGTAAAATTGTAGCTCCTATTTTGGAAGAACTTGCCGGCGAATACGAAGGCAAAATCAATATTTACAAAATTGATACCGAAGCCGAAGTTGAACTGGCCGGTGCTTTTGGCATTAAAAGCATTCCTTCCATGTTGTTTTGTCCCAAAGACGGACAGCCTCAAATGGCAGTAGGTGCTTTACCAAAAGAAACCCTTGTTCAGGCCATCAACGATGTGTTGTTAAAATAAACAACCCCAATAATTTAAAAAAAGGCTGCTTTTAAAGGCAGCCTTTTTTATTTTTGCAAACCATGAAAACCGGAACCGGAAATACTATTTTGCTTCCCACAACTTTTTTGGGAACAATCGAATACTTTTATTACCTGAATGCTGCTGAAAGGGTGATTATCGAGCAGCACGAAACCTGGCCAAAGCAAACCTATCGAAATCGTACCGTTATAGTTACCGATAAGGGCAGTCTTGACTTGATAGTGCCTGTTACAAAAATTAACGGTTCACATACCAAAACGAAGGATATTGCTATAACCTACCGCGAAAACTGGCCGGTAAAACACTGGCGTTCTATCGAAACCGCTTACCAAAACTCACCCTTTTTTCTTTATTATGCCGATAAAATTAAAACCCTTTTCTTTTCCAAAATAAGTAACCTTGTTGAGCTGAACACCTTGCTGACAAAAGCTGTTTGTGAAATGATTGGAATTAATATTGAAATTGAACTCAGCAGTAGCTTTGTTAAGCCTTCAGCTGATAACCATAACGATTTGCGATACAAATGCTCGCCAAAGCAGCCTCCAACCCTTAAAATATTTCCCGAATACACGCAGGTTTTTTCTGACAAGCAGCCCTTTATCCCCAATGCCTGTATTTTAGATTTGCTGTTCTGCCTTGGCCCCGAAAGCAAATATTACTTAACCACGCTTAATAACTCTACGCATCGTTCGTAACTGAGGGCAACCAATTACACTTCTCTCACAGTTTGCAACTGTGAGTAAATAGCCTGCTAACCAATTACACTTCTCTCACAGTTTGCAACTGTGAGCAAATAGCTTGCTAATCACTTAAATACGCTTATTTTACAGTTTGTAACTGTGAGCCACCATATCATTGTATCTCCGCTCACAGTTTGCAACTGTGAGCAATATTACACTTCTTCTCATTATCTCTGCTCACCGTTTGCAACTGTTAGTCAATCAATTAACGTATTCCGTTCACAGTTTGCAACTGTGAACAATAGCTTGCTAATTCACTTCTTCTCCGCCGCAACCTCATTCATCAGCTTATCAACACGCTTTTCCACTTCCTCTTTTGAAGCACTGTTTTCGTACTCTTTAGTAAGCGACATTTTATAAAAACTCAACGCCTTTTTGTGATTGTCAAACGTAAAATAATAATCACCAGCCAGCTTATACCCATAGTAATACTCGGGATTGGCATTGAGCATTCCGAAAATCACATTTTGCTCGTCTGCAAGCGGCTCTTTACTGCGAATGGCCTGACGCACCTCATTTTTTAATTTTTTAAATTTCAAGAAATTAAAGTAGGGTTGACTGTCTAAAAAAGGGTCTTTGTTGATAATCAACCCGGGTTCGTCCAAAGGTTGGGTTGGTAAAATTGATTTAACGGTTTTAAACACCCTGGTTAAATCGTAGCAAATGTAATTGTTAAGCTGCCACGGGTTAACGGATATCCACATCTTAAGCTGCTTAGGTTCAAAAATAACACTGTGATGCGATATTAACTGGCACATTGCTTTTTCGTTTCCCAAACCTATGTTTTTATCGTTCATTCCCAGCTTATCCCGCAGCACCATAGCAGCCTGATTCTGTCCGAAAGTGCCCTCTTTTTCATATTTTCTGATGAGTTGCTTACAGCGGTTTTCGCGATACAAGGATGGGGAGGTTTTAATGTTTTCAATGTTTTTGGGGTCGTTGGCAAAGGTAGTGCTTTGATAGTGGTTGGCACAAACAATAAAATTGGTGTCGGTAGTATAAAATCCTGTTTTTGAAGGTGACTTTTCAATGATGGCAGCTTCGTCGTCCTGCGCAGAGCCGATAAGAATTGATTCGGAAACAAAAGTTTGAAAGTTGCCGGCAATTTTACGGGCTTCGGCAATGTTTTGGGCATGTTGTAAAATAGCTCTTGCAACAATTGAAATAGGGGTGGCAGCCTTGGTTGGAATATCCGATTTTGCAGCATTGATGGTTACGGTTAACCCTTTTTCGTTCATGCCCGAAACCACGCCAATCATGCTTGCCCAGGTAACATAGGCAAATTTGTATCCATCGTCGGGATTAACAAAAGCAACAATTTTATTCTTTGCAAAATCATCGTTAACATAAAAATCGAAATTCCTGCCAATCAGCATGTTGTTGCTTTTTTCACCTTTGTTTACCCCAAACGAAGTGCAGCCTACCATGGCAAGGTCGGTAAGTGCGTGGCCAATATCGTGTGCCCCGTGATAGTTAAGCATACGCTGATAGGGTGGTGCAATAAAGTCGTATTTATGGGAGCACGAAAGTGAGATGCCGTAAATTTCCTCTTTATATGGTTCGGGAATATACTCGTCAATATCACGGTCGAACCAGGCAATAAAATACTTTAAAAAATGGAGGTAAAATTTTGAAGGAATCATTTTATTAATCTGTTCCACAAAAGCATTTTCCTGAACTTCAATTAACTCCTTTGTAAGTTTGCCGCTTGCCACTCCCATGTCGAAAGGCTTTCCTTCCAAATACATCTCCCACAAACCATAACGATTTTTTCGCAGCATGTTATTATCTACGAGATAAAAATCCTTTGCTCTTTTTACGCGTTGTAGTTTTAGTACCGATGTGTCTTTAATCACCGGCTCGTCTATGCGTGTGGAAAAATCGAAAACAATGGCCAATAGCACAAAGGCAATGATAACAATAACAACTAACCACTTAAAAAACTGTACTATTTTATTTTTCTTTTTCATATCAACAAATTATTGGCTACAAAAGTAGGAGAATTATAAAGCTGCAACGGTTTTTTTCTTATCTTAGTTTCCATAAAAAGTATAAAATTTCAGGTTATGAAAATAGTAGTAGTTGGAAATTACCCTCCGCGAAAATGTGGCATTGCAACCTTTACACAAAATCTTGTTACAGCTATTTTGAATAGTAACAAGGGCAATAATGATGACATTGAAATTGAGGTGATTGCCATGAATGATGCCAACAACCATTATGATTATCCTGAAATTGTTAAACGTATTATTAGTGAAAACGATAAGCAGTCGTATCTTAAAGCGGCTGATTACATCAACGAATCGGGGGCGACTGTTTGTGTGCTTCAGCATGAGTATGGCATTTTTGGCGGGAACAGCGGCATTTTAGTTTTGGGCTTGATAAAAGCATTAAAAATTCCTTTGGTTTCAACCTTTCACACAGTGCTCGAACATCCTGATTATCACCAGCGAGAAGTGTTAAAATCAATTGCTCGCTACTCTTCCAGAATTGTGGTGATGTGTAGTAAAGCAAAATGGATGCTTAAAAACGTATTTGATGTTGAGTCAAAAAAAATAAATATCATTGAACACGGGGTGCCCGATTTTGCAGAACTTATAAAGGAAAAACCGGTCAAACCCAACAAGTGGAAGGGTAAAAAAATAATTATAACTTTTGGATTATTAAATCGTAACAAGGGAATTGAAACAGTGATAAGGGCATTGCCTGAAGTTGTTAAAAAGCATCCCGAAGTTTTATATGTGGTTTTGGGAAAAACCCATCCCAATGTTGTTAAACAGCATGGCGAAGAGTATCGTGAAAACCTGAAAAGCATTACAAAACAGCTGAATGTGGAAACGCATGTTGAGTTTTTAAATCAATTTGTAAGCGAAAAAGACCTCGCGGTAATCTTGTCGCTGGCCGATATTTATATTACTCCTTATCTTAATAAAGAGCAGATTACAAGCGGAACGTTGTCGTATGCGTTGGGTGCAGGCCTGGCGGTGGTTTCAACTCCTTACTGGCATGCCGAAGAAATATTGGCCAACGATAACGGCAGGTTTTTTGATTTTCACGATTATCAGGGGTTAGCAAGAGTACTTAACGATTTACTGGATGATGAAGCGGCAATAAAAAGCCTTCAGAAAAAATCAAAACAAAACAGCAGTCAAAACAGGTGGCCCGTAGTTGGTGTTCAATATCACGATTTGTTGATTAATGTTACTAAAAATGCCATTCAATATTTGCAGGAGATTCAACATCTACCCGAAATTCCTTCCTTTTCGTTTAAAGCGGCCGAACGACTCACCACGCAAACAGGTATTTTGCAGCATGCGCAAGGTGTTGTGCCCTATTATAAAGAGGGATACAGCCTTGATGATAATGCCAGGGCGGTATTGGTTACGCAAATGGCTTACGGCCGGTTTCAAAAAGAAAAGTATCAGGATTTTCTTATAAAATATCTTTCGTTTTTGCTGTTGATGCATCGTGAAGACGGCACGGTAAACAATATGCTTTCGTACTACAATCAAATTATTGATGCCAAACTGTCGGAAGATACTTATGGGCGAACCGTATGGGCGTTGGGGTATGTTGTTAAGGCAACTAACAACGACAGTGTTTTCAGAGTGGCGCACGAGCTTTTCCACTCTTTGATACAAAACACCAGCCACCTGAATCACTCCAGAGGCCTGGCCAATACCATATTAGGGTTGTATCACTATATTCGTAAGTTTCCGGATCAAATTGATCAAATCAGCAATTTAACCAGGCTGGCTGATAAGCTTTGCGAACATTACGAAGCACACAGTATTTCGCGTTGGAACTGGTTTGATGCAGAGGTTACTTACGACAACGGATTGTTACCGGCAGCCCTCTATTTTGCATTTCAAATTACACACAATAAACGCTATCTTGACATTGCCACTAAAGCAGCCGATTTTATTGAAGATATTTGTTTTAGCAGCAATCATCTGTCGCTGGTGGGTAACAAAACCTGGGAAAGCGACAGCAAAGACAAATCCAATGTGGGACAACAGCCACTGGACGCAGCGGCCATGGTGTTAATGTACGATGCGCGCTATAAAACACTGAATGATAGCCATTCAGCGGAGTTTCTAAAGAAATCGTTCTTTTGGTTTTTTGGTGAAAACGACTTAAACATTCCTTTATATGATGCGCGCAATAAAGGGGTGTATGACGGTTTGGAAGAGTTTGAGGTAAACCTGAATCAGGGTGCCGAAAGTAACATTACTTATCTGATGGCATGGCTTATTGCCGAACCCTATTTTAATTTGAAGGAGTAAAAAACAATTTAAACTTTACAAGCTTACAATTACAAACGGTGAGCCGGGTTTTGTCTTGTTGTCATTATTCAATAATTTTAAAATAGCCCGTTTTCTTACTTCCGGCATGATCTATTGTATTTCTTTTATTTAACAATATAAACCTGAATATTAGTACATTATACAAATTACGTATGGTTTTTGTTGGAAATCGTTTTTACATTTGTTTTCCATCTTAAAACCGTAAAGCCTATAATCGCAGAAATCAACGAACCTATAAGTATTCCAATTTTCGCAGAATCAATATATATTGGGCTATTTTCAAATGCCAAACTCGCAATAAAAATTGCCATAGTAAATCCTATTCCGGCTAAAAATGAAACTCCTATAATTTGCTTATTGCTAATTTCTGTTGGAACTTCAATAAGTTTTATTCGTTTAGCTAATAGTATAATAGATGAAATGCCAACACTGTTACCCAAAACTAAGCAAATAATTATATTTCTAATTAGTGCCGCATCCAAATTAATTTCACTATTTAAAAGTACTCCTGCATTGGCCAAAGCAAAAACAGGAATAATAAAATAAGCAACCCAATCGTGTAATTTATGTTCTAAATGTTGTAGTGGGGATTGAAATTTACTTGTCCAGTTTTCCAGGTTATCGATATATTGAATTTGTTCTTTGGACAGAATTGGCTTTTGAGATACAGTTGTTAGTTTAATGTTGTTAGTAATATTAACCAAATTGTCAATAAATGCAGATGTATGAATTTTTTGTCTTATAGGTACCGAAAATGCCAATAAAATTCCTGCCAATGTTGGATGAATTCCGGATTTTAGAAATAGTATCCAAATGATTATACCCAAAATAATATTTACGAATTTAGAATAATACCCTTTAAAAGATAGTGCATATAATATTCCCAATAGTATTAATGCAGCAAACAATAAAATTACATTTATGCTGCCACTATAAAATATAGCAATTACCAATACAGCTCCAATATCATCTACAATTGCAAAGGCAGTTAAAAATAGTTTAAGACTTAATGGGACTCTGTCTCCTAAAAGTTTTAAAATTGCCAATGAAAAAGCTATATCAGTAGCCATTGGTATTCCCCAACCTTTAACCGTTTCGGGATTTTGATTTAACACTAAAAACAACATTACAGGAATCATCATGCCCCCTAATGCTCCAAAAATTGGAAAAGAAATCTTTTTTATAGAGTTTAATTCTCCTATTAAAAATTCTCTTTTAATTTCTAATCCTATCAAGAAAAAGAAGACTGCCATTAATCCATCGTTAATCCACAGAATTAACGGTTTATTTAATTCAAAATCTTCCGTTGTAAATCCAATTTTATATTGCCATAGTGACTGGTAACTTTCTCCATATGGTGAATTTGCCCAAATAAGAGCAGTAATAGTTGTAATCAACAATAATATTCCGCTAAAACTTTCAATTTTGACAAATTTTTGAAACGGGGATATTATTTTACTTTTAATCATTTTTTATTTTTAATTCGTTCATTTTAATGGTTGTTAACTTGTTTTCAATCATATCTAACTACGCGCTATTCTCCGTTTATTCCCAATATCTTATCCAGTTTAACCTTTAAAATTTCTCGGTCCAATGGTTTTCTAAAGTACTCAACTGCCCCCATTTTAAGTCCTTTTAGCTCCTCTTGTTCGCTGGTGTAGCCGGTCATAAAGGCAACAGGGACATCAATATTATTTTGCTGAATATACTCAAGCAGTTGATAGCCATCAAGGTTGGGCATGGCAATATCGGTTAAAACCAGGTCAAAGTCTTCTTTAATTATTTCCGTCATGGCCACAATACCGTCAGGAGCAACCCTCACTTCGTAACCCGCCGACTTTAAAATCCCCTCGACCATACGTTGGTTGATGGGTTCATCTTCAACCACAAGAATTCTTGCTTTCGATTTTTCTTTGGATTTTCCTTTGGCAAAATCAGAAGGAATCAGCCTGTTTAAAAGTTCTTCCAAAGGGATGGTGGCATAGGTGGAGGCGGTGTCAGACGCAGCATAAGGCAATACAAGTTCGTTGTTGTGTATAATTGAGCCGCATGAGTAAACCACATTGGGAACATACCCTTCGCGCTCGGTTTCGTTGGGATAAAGCAACGGTTCCGCAAGTTGTCCGATTATTTTGGTGGGATCGTCCAAATCAAGTAAAATAGCCCCCAAACTGTACTTGCGCATGGTTCCAACGCCGTGGGTTATAACCAGCCAGCCATATTCCGTTTCGATGGGTGACCCGCTGTTTCCTACCTGAATAAATTCCCACGGAAATTTAGGCTCCTGAATTTTTTGTACATCGTGCCATAAATTGATGTCGTCGGAAAACATAACGTAATTGTTGATACCATCCAATCTTGAAAGCATGGCATATTTTCCGTTAATCTTTCTTGGAAATAGTGCCATTCCTTTATTTTGGGCGTTTTCACCGTAAATGGGCATAAATTTAAAGTGATAAAAATCTTTGGTTTCGATAAGTTTGGGCATAATAGTGTGCCCATTGTAAGCGGTATATGTTGCGTAATAGGTTACGCTTCCATTGTCTTCGGTAAACTTAACAAAACGGGCATCCTCAATGCCGTTGCTTTCGGCAGAGGCAATGGGAAAAATTACACGTTCTGAAATAGAAGTGTCAAACGAAAAAGTGATTGAGTAATGCGAATCGGCAAGGTATTGTATGGATTGTATCATGCTTTGTTCAGCATCGTTTGGCTCAATTTCATTAATAGTCTGTTTGATGGCGTTATTAAGTTCGTTGTAGTCGAATTCAAACCTGAGTTTATCCATCACGGCATGAATCAATTTATCATCAATATCCATATCGGAAAGTTTACTGATAAACCGCTCCTTTTGATAAACAACATTCTTTATTTTTTCAGCTTCGTTAACTAACGTGCCGCGGGGTAACATGGTGAGTTTGTTATCTTTATCAAGTACGCCTCCTCTAAATACAATGGAAGATATGTGCCCTTCGCCCGTAGCCCTAAAGCTGATAATCACCCTTTTTTGTCCCTCCTGCAATCCGGTTTGGTCGGGGTCTTCCACCATGGAAGGGTTGAAAAAGGCAGCGCTTTCAATGGAATATTCACTGGTGAAGTAGGCTCCGATTAATAGCTTTTTTATATCAGAAGCTTCCGTTAATCCTTCAATCTTTCCACGCATTATATCACAAACCCTTTCGTAATGCCTTGTATAAACCGACGATATATTTCGGTGGCGGGATGAAAACTCGCGCAAAGTCTGGTTCAAAACCAATGCGGCCATTTTTTCAGGCATTTTTAAAAGTTTGTCAACAATGGATATTACCCTCGAATCGGGGCCGGGAAAGAAAAACCGTGCAATAATGCGCGCAGAATCGGGATTGAAATAAATGTTGCTTCTTTTAACTGTTGTACTCATAATATTTCTTGTTTTTAGTGGAAACGCTTGTAAAAATAGGAAATTCCCGTTAATTTATCAACACTATCATGTGTCAATCAGCAGATTTATTTTATTTTAATTTAGAATTAATACAGATTAGAGTAAAGAAATTGTACTTTTGTCGGCGAAATATGAAAAAGAAATTCAAATGAAAAGCAATAGAAAATACACCTTAGACAATACCGATAAAGCAACCTTAACCAATTGGTACTCGTTGCTTACGCTGGGGCGACAGCTTGACGAAAAGGCTCCCAATTATTTGAAACAGGCATTGGGCTGGTCGTATCATGCCCCCTATGCAGGCCACGACGGAATTCAGCTTGCCATCGGACAGCATTTTGACAGGGAAAAGGATTTTTTATTTCCCTATTATCGTGATATGCTTACGGCCATCTCGGCAGGAATGACTGCGGAAGAGATTATTTTAAACGGCATATCAAAAGCCGATGACCCTTCCAGTGGGGGCAGACACATGTCGAACCATTTTGCCAAACCCGAGTGGCACATCCAAAATGTTTCGTCGGCAACCGGAAACCATACGTTACATGCGGTGGGTGTTGGCCGGTCGATTAAAATATACAACGGCGGTGGAGTGGCCATCAGCTCGCAAGGTGAGTCGTCAACTTCGGAAGGGTATGTTTTTGAGGCTATTAATGGTGCTTCAAAAGAGAAGCTGCCGGTTATTTTTGTTTTTCAGGACAATCAATATGGTATTTCTGTGCCACAAAAAGATCAATCGGCAAACAGGCGTGCCGCTGAAAACTTCAGAGGAATTAAAAATCTGAAGATTATGTATTGCGACGGGAAAAACATCTTTAACTCGATGAACACCATGTTCGAAGCCAAAAAACATGCGTTGGAAAACAATGAACCTGTTATTGTACATGCCAACTGCTTGCGGATTCACTCCCATTCAAACTCTGACCGACACGAGCTTTATCGCGATGAAAACGAAAGACACTGTGTAACACTAAGCGACCCCTTAACACGGTTTAGGGTTCAGCTGCTCCATTCCGGTAAATTTACTGAAGAGGAACTTGATGAATTGGATAAGCAGGCAAAAAAAACCATCTCGGCGGCTCATAAAAAAGCTTTAAAAGCCGCCAATCCCGACCCCAAATCCATTCACGATTTTGTAATTCCCGAACCCTATCCTGCTGATAAATATCCCGAAGGCCTGCATGACGGTTCTAAAGGAGAAAAACTAAAACTTATTCAGGCTTTAAATCAAACACTTAAGGCGGAGTTCCGACATAATCCGGATACCTTTTTATATGGTCAGGATATGGCCAATAAGGACAAAGGCGGTATTTTTAATGTTTCAAAAGGGATGCAAAAGGAGTTTGGTAAAATCAGGGTTTTTAATGCTCCCATTGCCGAAGATTATATTTTGGGAACAGCCAATGGCATGACCCGTTTTAACGAAAATATCAGGGTAATAGTTGAAGGTGCCGAGTTTGCCGATTATTTTTGGCCTGCCATGGAGCAGTTGGTTGACAGTTCGCACGATTACTGGCGCAGCAATGGTAAATTTTCGCCCAATGTAACGGTAAGGCTGGCTTCGGGTGGATACATCGGAGGAGGACTTTATCATTCGCAAACCATTGAGTCGGTGCTTACCAGCTTTCCGGGGATAAGGGTTGTTTACCCTACTTATGCTGATGATGCGGCAGGTTTGCTTCGCACGGCCATTCGCTCAAAAGGGTTGACGCTGTATCTTGAACCAAAGGCCATTTATAACGATCCTTCGGGAGAGGCTGTCGTCCCCGACGATTTTGAAGTTCCGTTCGGCAAAGCCCGAATCAGACGCACGGGAAGTGATATGTCGATTATTACTTATGGCAACACCCTGCCCATGAGTATTGCTGCGGCCGACCTGATTGAAAAAGAAACCGGAAAATCAATCGAAGTGCTCGACCTGCGTTCGCTGTTGCCGCTAGACGAGGAGGCTGTTTTAAAAACGGTTGCCAAAACCAATCGCGTTTTAGTGGTTCACGAAGACAAAGTTTTTAGCGGTTTTGGCGGCGAAGTGGCTGCTCTTATTACCGATAAGGCATTTGAAAATCTTGATGCCCCGGTAAAACGTTTGGGTGCTACCTTTACACCAATCGGCTTTAACAGAATTCTTGAAAAGGCCATTCTGCCCAACACCGAAAAGATTATTGAAGCGGCTAAGGAGTTGTTGAAGTATTAGTTTTTTTGTTGCTTTGCTTACAAAGGCTCTAAATTTCCAGTTCTCTAAATACCCAACTCACAGTTTGTAATTGTGAGCTAATACCCTTGTTTCTCGCTCACAGTTTGCAACTGTGAGCTAATACCCTTGTTTCTCGCTAACAGTTTGCAACTGTGAACTGAGCTAACAACTATCCACTACACCCACAGTTTGCTTCCGTGGCTCTATTTTTTCAGCCCTTGCTTTCAGCTCACAGTTTGTAACTGTGAACTGAGCTAACAACTATCCACCACACCATCTCACAGTTTGCAACTGTGAGCAAACAAATACATTGTCACTTTTATTGTAAAAAACAGGGATTAACTGCGTTGATCCCATTAGGTTATCCTGTACAATCATAAAAACCCACAACTGTCGTTGTGGGTTTCCTTTTGCGGAGAGTAAGGGATTCGAACCCTTGGTACCCGTGAAGGGTACAACGGTTTTCGAGACCGCCCCGTTCGACCACTCCGGCAACTCTCCGCGGCAAAAATAGTAAAAACAAGGGCTTCTCAAAATGGTTTGCCAAATTTTAATTTTGTTTTTTAAAACTACCCTGAATGCCATTACTTATCTATCTTTGTCAACCGAAACAGAGGGGGGTGGCATTAATGAAATTAACCGCTAAAATATCCAAACGAAATTTTTATTCGTTGCTGTGGCATGCCGGATTTCTGGCTTTGTCGAGGCCGTTTATGGATGTGGATACCGTTATCCCGGCCATGATGGTAGATGCCGGCGGTAGTGCCATGCAAATCGGTATCCTGACTGCCATTATGATGGGGGGTTCCAGCTTTACTCAGTTAATCTTTGCTCCATTCATCAGCAATTATTCCTATAAAAAAAAGTTTCTCTTGATGGGAATAAACTTTAGGATACTGGCGCTCTTTGGCATGGGGGTGATGCTGTTTTATTCGTCTGAAATAAGTGCTTCTATGGTGATAGGGCTTATCTTTTTACTTATTACCATTTTTTCCATTAGCGGCGCCTTTGCCAACATCAGTTATACCGATATTTTCGGGAAGTCGGTTTTGCAGGAGTCGCGTAAGCCTTTCTTTTCTTTAAAGCAGGTTATAAACGGAACCCTGCTTTTTGTTTCGGCGTTGCTGGCTAAAAAGGCACTTGGCATAACCGGCTATCCCGATAACTACGGATATATGTTTTTAATTGCCTTTGGGGCACTTTTTATGGCTTCGCTCGGATTTTGGAATTTAAAAGAGGTGGTGCCTTCAAAAATGAAGGTGAGCAGCCCGGGGCATTTTTTATCCCTCATTAAAATTGAGTTAAAAACAAATCCAAGACTCAAATACTTTTTGGGCTTTATTAACACCATGGGTATCAGCATTTCGCTGCTGCCATTTATTATTTTATTTGGTAAAGAGATTTTTAATACCGGTAGCTCGGCAACGGGTTGGTTTTTGCTTTTTAAAATAACAGGCAGTGTGGCAACAGGTTTTATTCTGTTTTTGTTAGCGGGGAAATATAAATATCGTTACCTGCTTTATGGCGGCGCACTGTTTTCGGTATTAATGCCCTTGTTGCTTTTTATTCCTGTACACATGCCTGCTTTAATTTCTATTTTTATTGTTGGCGGGGTGGTTTTTACTGCTTACAGCATCTCAATGAACGGGGTATTGCTTGAAATATCGGGAACCACCAACCGGGCACTTTATACCGGAATTGCCGGCGCAGGAAATATATTGCCGGCTGTTTTTCCGCTATTGGGCGGTTGGATTGTGAAAAATTACGGATTTGTTCCGTTTTTTATTTTGTACAGTCTTACCGTTTTGTCTTCACTCTATTTTATCTACAAACTCAACTGTAAAAAGTAAATTGTTAACTATCTCGCAGTTTGTGCTGTTGAGGTGATATTTTTCCATGATACGTTTTACAAACCGGTTTCTTACGGTAAGCAGCAGGGTTCCGCTCTTAAGTTGCAAAAGCTTTTTAATGACTGAATCCCAAATATATCCGTCTATTTCAAACTTGCCGGCTTCATCCAAAACAAAAACCGGATTTTCGGTAGCAATACCCTCTGTTATCCATTTTTCTCCTGCTTCAACAGCTTTTTCGTTAAACCAGAAATCAGCCAAACTTATATTTCCCGTTTGCGGATTGTTGCGTTCGCATAACAACAGCGACTTGTTTGAGTTTACCTTATAAATACGGTATCCCTCATTACCCAACGATGTTTGTATATTGGCAGCATAAAAACCAAATACCGGTCGTTGACGATTATGCAATTCGTCAATACATTTTTTTAAAAAGGTGGTTTTTCCTTCGCCACGCTCACCGGAAACAATAATAACCTTCATCTTACTCTTGCTTATCCTGCAAAAGTATCCATAATGTTTTACAATAAAAAAGAAGTTGAGCTTTAAACAGCAGCCAAAACAACAATAAGCAATGCAACAAAACAACAATAAAGCAATGAAGCAATGCTGTTGTCCAACAATCCGGTTTTCCAATTAATATAGCCTGTAGTCCGTTTCACTCAATATGTTATTTTTGACGCATGAATATCAGAACCAATCTGCTGAAAGGAATTAAAAGCCAATATCTGCGTGAACTTACCCCGATTTACGGTGAAGAAGAAGCAAACTCAATGCTGAACATTTTAATCAGTCATTTTTTTAATCTTTCGCGGGTTGAGCAAAGCCTGCAACCCGATTTTCGCCTTACCGAAACAGAAATTTTAAAACTTCACTTTGCGGTAAAGGAGCTTAAAAAGGAAAAGCCGGTTCAGTATATTACCGGTGAAGCTGAATTTGCCGGGCTTACCATTAAAGTAACTCCACAGGTTTTAATTCCTCGTCCCGAAACGGAAGAGATGGTTGAAAAGATTGTTGCTGAAAACACCGGCAAGGATGATTTGAAAATCCTCGATATCGGAACAGGGAGCGGATGCATTGCCCTTGCTCTAAAGAAAAAATTGCCTGAAAGCAGTGTTGTTGCTGTTGATGTCAGTGCCGAAGCACTCAAAACAGCTGACAAAAACAGGCTGCTGAATGATGTTGATGTTTCCTTTTTGCAGATGGATATTCTTGACAGGAACCATTGGGGAAGGCTTGGAAAGTTTAACATCATTGTTAGCAACCCACCCTATGTAATCGAATCGGATAAAGGACACATGCAGAACAATGTGTTGCAGCATGAGCCTCATTTGGCGCTGTTTGTGGCTGACGATAATCCGTTGCTTTTTTATCAGGCAATAACCGAATTTGCATCGATACACCTTATAAAAACCGGGAGATTGTGGTTTGAGATAAACGAGCGCTATGGTAATGAGGTGGCAGAACTACTGAAAAACAGCGGGTTCGGTGCAGTTACATTGCATCGTGACATGCACGGTAAAGCCAGATTTGTTTCGTGTAAAAAGACATGATAATTTCGTAAATGTTGTTTGCGTTTTTTACATAATTTTGCCGGCATTATGACAAACAACAATGGCAACAACGGAAAATCAAACCTTTTTAAACAGCAAGGGCCAAGTCAGCCTGTGGATTTAAAGGGGCAGGACTTGAAATTTCCCGTAACATTTAACCTGAAGGCGGTAATGACCGGAACCCGGTTTGATGACGAGAATAAGCAGGACATCGTTTCCGTATTTAAAAAGCTGGATATTCAATACACCTATCTCGATAAAAAAGTAAGTGCAAAAGGAACCTATACCAGTTTTACTTACAAAATTACGCTGGCCGATAAAAATCAGATGTACAAAATGTATGAGCAATTGCGCGCCATTGAGAATTTAAAATTTGCCCTATGATTTATAAATTATTGGTGTTGGCAGCCGGCGGTAGTCTTGGCACAACCTTACGTTTTTTGGTCTATACTTTTTTTGAAAAAAATTACCACTCCGATTTTCCATGGGCGACGCTTACGGTCAATATTTTAGGTTCTTTTTTAATTGGGTTTTTGTGGGGATACTTTGCCAATCATTATCTGTCGGCAGGTTTAAGAATGCTTATTTTTGTAGGTTTTCTGGGGAGCTTTACAACCTTTTCCACTTTTGCATTCGATAACTTCAGCCTGTTGCGTGATGGTGAATTTAAAATGATGATTATCTATTTGCTCGTAAGTAATGTTGTTGGAATAGGCCTTGCCATAGGAGGGTATTCGCTATCCAAACAGCTGGGTTAAAATTCAGACCCTTTCTAAATTTAATTTTCTGTTTGTTTTTTTAAAAGAATGAATAGCTTTGCCGTGATTTTCTTCGGGGCAGGGTGAAACTCCCTACCGGCGGTTACAGCCCGCGACTCACTTTTTTAAAGTGACTGATTTGGTGAAATTCCAAAGCCGACGGTTAAAGTCCGGATGGTAGAAGAAAACATGGCTCGGATATGCTCTGTTTCGCAGAGTAGTGCTTGTGCGCGATAATATATGTCGTGGCTCCTTGCACTGTTTTCAACCATCTACCCCGTAGAAATGTAAACGGAGTTAGGTTTGAAAACATTTTTTTACGTGAAGAAAGTATTTTTTTTAGCCATTGTATTGTTGTCGCAACAACTTTTGGCGCAGTATGTTGTTTCCGGAAAGGTAACCGATAATCAAACCGGTAAAGCAATTGCCAATGCTCAGGTTGCGTTACATGGCAGCTCCCTCGGTGGCGTGTCCGGCAAGAATGGTGTTTTTACCATCAATATTAATAAACGAAAAGGAGTGTTGGTGTTCCGTTTTGTGGGATATCAAAATAAGGAGATGCCCTTTTCTTTTAAAAAGGATTCGGTGATAAACCTTGGTTTGATACTGCTTGAAAGGCAGGTTGTGCCGCTTGATGAGGTGACCATTAGTGCCGGTATGGCTGACGAGAAAGCCAATCCCGTTTCGGTATCAAACATTTCGTCGAGAACCATTAAAACGCAGCTGAATGACAAGCCTTTACCGCTTCTTTTTAACACTATTCCGGGGGTTTACAGTGTTACGGCAGGAGGTGGCTCCGGCGATGCATCCATGTCGATTCGTGGCTTTAAACAGGAAAATGTGGGGCTTTTGCTCAACGGTGTCCCCGTAAATGGCGTTGAAAACGGACTGGTGTATTGGAGTAACTGGCAGGGACTTACCGATGCTTCGGCGTCTATCCAAATACAAAAAGGGCCGGGAGTGGCAAACCTGGCCACCAATGCGGTGGGTGGAAGCGTAAACATAATTACCTACAATGCCAATAAGCCGCAAGGTGGGAATGTTGCTTTGCAGATAACTTCGTATGGCAACCGGAAGATTTCGTTGGCACTAAACAGCGGTAAATTGCCAAATGGATGGCGTGTCTCTTTCCTCGGCAGCTACGAAAACGGTTCGGGATTTGTGGATGCAACTTATGTTAGGAGTTGGGGGTACTATTTTAGTGTCAATAAAAACTTCAGTAAAAAAAGCAAACTGAACATTACATTGCTTGGCTCTCCTCAGCGTCACGGACAACGTACGCTTAAACTTAGCAAAGCGGAAGTTGATGCCCATGGTTACAGGTTTAACAAAGATTGGGGTGGTTACGAAGGAACCATGCGAAATGCTTCCGAAAATTTTTATCACAAGCCCTTCTTGTCAGTAAATCATTACCTTACATTTGATGATGGGCGGCAATGGGCAAATTCACTCTATATTTCCTATGGCTCCGGCGGAGGGCTGTGGTCGGAGAGCTTTAATTATGCCCCTTCCATTTTTACCTATCGAAACCCTTCCGGCCAGCTCAATTGGCCTGCTGTGTACAACAACAATGCAAACCATCAGGATGTATATGTGCTTGCCAATGGCGATACGGTTTCGGGATATTCAAAAAATGTTCAAACAAAGTTTCTGGCCAGTCATATTGTGGCCGGCTGGTTATCGACCTATAAACAAAACCTTGGTGATAAATTTCGGTTAGTAGCCGGTTTGCATTATCGCTATTTTAACTCTTTTCTGCGCGAAGAAGTCAGCGATTTGCTTGGTGGTAAATTTTTTATTGAAGATTACGGTTGGGCTGTTGATGGTGTCTCTGGAAGAAATCAGATAAAAATGCCCGGCGATATCATCAGAGTAAATAACAATTCACTGATTAATTTTGTAAGTGGATATGTGCAGCTTTTGTATAACACAAAACATTGGAACGGCTATTTTTCGGTAAACCAAAACAACAACTTTTATCAGAGGGTTGACAGGTTTAATTATGTTAACAATCAGAAAAGTAAAACGATTTTTAAGCCGGGGTTCGATGTTCGTGGAGGGTTGGCCTTCCACTTGTCCGCTCAGCATAAAATTTATGTAAACTCGGCAATATTAAGCAAAGCGCCCTATTTTAAATATGTGTTTGGCAATTTCACCAATGTTCCGGTATCGAATTTAAAAAACGAAACCATCGCCACTGCTGAAGCAGGTTATGTTTATAACGGTAATGGTTGGAATGTTGCTGTTGATGGCTACTATACGCTGTGGAAAAATGTGTCGATGCTGTCAAATGAGTACATCCAACTGGAAGACAACAAACAAACCCGTGCCATGGTAAACGGACTGAATGCCGTTCATAAAGGAATTGAGGTTTCCGTAACGCGGCAATGGCAAAACAGTGTGAAATTGGATGTTTTCGGTTCGTTGGGAGACTATCGCTGGCAAAATGATGTGGAAGCTACGCTGTTTAATAACAGTAATATAGCAGTGGATACTGTGTATGTTTATGCTTCCGGCCTTAGGGTAGGGGGTACTGCTCAACAACAAATGGGAGCCTCGCTAAGCTTAAATGTGATGACTTTTTTGAATTTAAAAACGGAGTGGATTTGGTTTGGAAAACTCTATGCCGATTTTGATCCCGTAAACCGGAATAACCCCGACAACAGGTCGCAACCCTGGCAGTTTCCATCCTATAGTTTACTTAACGTATATGCCAACATTCCGTTTACGGTTGTTAACAAACATGCCAACCTCGATTTGAGTTTTTATAATCTCTTAAACAACCATTTTATAACCATGGGGCAGGATGGAAGCGATCATGCCATAAATACCTTTAAGGGGTTTTGGTCGGAAGGCTTTTCTTTTAACGCGCGTTTGAACTTTTATTTTTAAAATAATACTGCTATAAAAACCTTGTAGTACCTTAAATATTTTTGTATCTTTGGGGTAATGAAAAGGATTTCGATATATTTATTTGTTTTGTTGATGCTGGTGCTTTCATCCTGTAAAAAGGATTTTAGCAAAATAACTGTGTCTGACTGGAATCCGAATATTGCGGCTCCTTTTATTCAAACAGAGTTAACCCTTCGAAACCTGATGGGAGTGGATTCATCGTTGCAAACAGGCGATGACAGTTTAATGGTCTTTTATTATCAGCGCGATTCAATCTTGAATATTTCTGCCGACAGCCTGCTTGAAATTCCTGATACGGTAACAAGTTTTTATCAGTTTTCGCTGGGCGATTTAATGATATCGGATATCAGCCAGGATGCTGCCGTAACCCTTAACGATTTGTTGCCATACCTTGAACCGGCCGCGGCCGACAGCCTTGCAGCCAACGATGGCAATGTTACTGTTTTCCCCTTCTTTCAGCTGCAGTCGCCTGTTACCGTTGACCTGCCTCCGCTTGAGCAGTACGAAACCCTTACCTTTTCGGATGGTTTTTTCGATATAGTAACCACCAACCAACTTCCGGTAACACTTACCAACATCAGTTTTAATATTGTGGATGTGGTTAACAATGTGGTGCTGAAGTCGGTAAATATGAATGAGTTAAATCCCGGTGAGGTGGTACACGACACCCTCTTTTTGAAGGGAAAAACATTGTCGAATGCCTTTTCGTATGTAATTAATTCGGTTGAGTCGGACGGAAGTTACCCCGACAGTGTTTTAATCAATCTCTCCAAAGGGCTTGCCCTGCAAATGAATGCCAAAGAGATGCATGTGGTTAGCGGCTTTGCAAAAATTGAAAACCAAATCATTTACTCTACTCACAAATGGGTTGATTTGGACTTTGGCGATAAAAAATTATCGGAAATAGTGTTTTCCGGCGGCGAATTGCAATATAATATGCAAAGTAATTTAAACCTTACATTAAATATCCTGTTGCAGCTTTCTTCGGCTGATGTGGATGGTGAGGTGCCCGAAAACAATTTTGATTTGCCGGCCAACAGTTTTTACGAAAACAGCTGGGGTTTGGCCAATATGCGTGTTGACCTGACACAGGATTCAACACATCCCTATAACCGTATGCCTATTTATCTTGAGTTGGTGGTGGAGCCAACCCAAAATATGGTTGCTTTCGACTCGTCGGATAAAGTGCTGGCAACTTTTGCCGCAAAGGAGATGGTTGCCGAATCGGTGAAGGGCAATATGGGAAAAAATATTTATCCTGTTGACCAGGATACCATCCAATTGGATTTAAGCTTCTTCGATAACATTGCAGGTCAAATTGTTTTTGACAATCCCGTGTTAAAGCTGTTTTATCAAAATAGTTTTGGAGTTCCGTTAATGGCGCATACCAACTTTTACGGTGTTAACCCCGAAACCGGCGGAAATGTTGATTTGGGTGTTGATTCGGTGGTTTTTAATTATCCTGCAACCGAAGGTGAAGAGGTAATCGACTCAATAATTTTTGATAAAAACAACTCCAATATTGTTAACTTTTTGGCTCAGCGGCCTGATATGATGATATTTTCAGGCGATTATGTTACCAATTGGAACAACGATACTGCCAACTTTTTTACAAGCACTTCTTCATTAACAGCAGGTACCGAAATCAGGGTTCCGCTTGTGTTTAGCACTTCATCGCTTGTGTTTACCGATACCGTTGGTTTTTTGTCGGGTGAGGTGGATATTCCGGTTGGCAGCGGGGCGCTTTATTTAAATGTGGATAACGGGCTTCCTTTTGATTTGTCAATCAGCCTTCTTGTGCCCGATTCGGTTACCGGACAAATAATTGATAGCGTTGATTTTGGTGTTATCGAATCAGCCGCTGTGGATGCGGAAGGAAAGGTGGTAACATCAAAGGTGTCGGAGGTTAATACAATTTTTAGTAAGTCGTTTATCCAAAATATGTCGCGTGCCAACTCGTTGATGTTGACAGCAAAAACAGTTACTGCCGAAGGGGGTTCTGTTCCTGTGGGCCTCTATTCCGATTACAAGTTATCGTTGGCTATTTCGTTTCAAGCAAAATTGCAGCCATGAGAAGATTTAAAGCCATAGCAACAGTTATATTGTGGCTGACAGTAAGCTTGCCGGCAGTTACTTTGGCACAGTCGGGGTTAACCGAATATGGGCTGGGAGGTATCCCGCAGGCCTCTGTTCAAAATCCTGCTTTCAGGCCATATGCATCGCTGGTCATAGGGCTTCCTGCAATGTCATCTGTGTCGGCAGGCGCCTGTAATACCTCCTTTTCGTTCGACGATATTTTTGTTGAAAAACCAACGGATGATTCGCTTCATCTGGATCTTACAAGACCCATCGGCAGCAAAACCGACATCAACTATTTTAGTGAAAATATTGCCGTTGACCTGCTGATGCTTGGGTTTAAAATCGACAAAACCTTTCTGACGATGGGAATCCGGAACAGACTTACCTCAAGGGTTTATTATACCACCGACCTGTTAAAGTTTGTTTGGCAGGGCAACGCCGACAATATCAATCGGCAGTTTAACCTTACGGGAAGTGGTGTTTATCAGGAGCATCTAAACAACTATTACCTCGGCCTTTCCTTTCCGGTTGCATACGGAATTGACATGGGGGTGCGGGTTAATTTTTTGCAGGGGCTTTCGAATATAGCCACCCAAACACCGCAGTTGGCTTTGTTAACACGTACCAGCCAGCAAACAGGTTACGAGCTGATTGCAAAAACGGATTTTCAGGTACATACTTCCGGTTTTTCACAGTTTTTGTCCGACAGCGTAAACTTTTCTCCGGTCGATTATTTTTTGGCGTTTAATAACATCGGCTTTTCACTGGACGTAGGCATTAATGCACGAATTGGCGACCAGTTTACCGTGCAGGCCTCGGTAACCGATTTTGGAAAAATATATTGGTATGGTAACCCTGAAACATACAACAGCGGAGCAGATGAGGTTAATTTTTCAGGTGTGGAATACGATTTTACAGCAGATAATGAAAACAGCCCCGGACAGGTTTATCTCGACAGTCTCAGCAATTTGTTGCACATCAAGGAGAGTAAAAATATTTATACAACAACCCTGCGAACCAAAGTGTTCGTTAACGGACAGTATAATACTTTAAACAAAAAAAACAGGTTTAACCTTCTTTTTGCCGGTCGTTTTTTGGAAGAGTCGTTTGAGTATGCGCTTTCGGTTGGTTACACTTTTGCCCCTTCCGAAAAGTTTGCTGTTAAACTCAATTACAGCTACCTGAAATATGCTCCCCTTAATTTGGGACTGGGTTTTTATTTTACCTTTAAACCTTTTCAAATATATTTTGTTACCGACAATGTTGCCGCTTTTATTTATCCAACCGCCCAAAAATATGCCGGAGTTCATGTGGGAATAAACATTCTTATTCCTTCAACCTATAAAAACGATATCCCCACGCAAAAACAAATTGGAAAGACCATTATTGCCGAACCGGAAAGCACCGGCACTAAGGATTAACGGAAGTTTTTACTTTGCTAATGTACAGTGTAATATGGTTATGCGGTAGTTGCCTCCAATATTAAGAAAAATCCGTAATTAGACCAATTACATGAAATTTTAGTAAATTTGAACAAAAAAAGAAAATGATAGTAGAAAGACAAAAAAATGAAATATTAGTGAGGTTTTCTTCGAGAATGAAAATTTCCAGAATTCAGACTATACTTGATTATTTGCGCTATGAAGAATTGACCTCTAAATCGACTGCTACAGAAAATAATGTGGATGAACTTTTAAAAGAAGTTAAAAAAGGACGATGGAATAGGACTAAAGAAGAATTAGGACTCAATGATTAAAATTATCGTTGATACGAATATAGTATTTAGTGCGTTACTAAATACCAATAGCAGGATTGGTCAGATTCTGATTAACGGAAAAAATCACTTTGATTTTTATTCACCAGCTTATGTTAGATTTGAGATTTTCAAACACAAAGAGAAAATTAAATCCATTGGAAAACTAAGCGATGATGATTTTCTTGAGATTTACGGTTTGATATTGAAGAATATTACTATTCTCAACCATTCCATAATACCAACTGAAATTTATAGAAACGCTGAATTGTTGTGTCAAGATATTGACATTGATGACACAATCTTCGTTGCTGTTTCAAATTTTACAAAAGGGATTTTATGGACCGGAGACTTGAAATTGCTAAATGGACTGATTAAAAAAGGATATAAGAACTTAATGAAAACCGATGAATTATACCAGTTGTTTCTGGCAAAAGAAAGGCAATAATAAAAATACTGGTGGCAACCATGTATAAACATAATGAAGGGTTAAGTGCTAAATATAAACGATTTAGCTCTAAATAAACATCCGGGGAAATTGAAGATGAAGTGTTACAAAAACCCGCACTACGCTTATGCTGAACCGGTGCCGCAAATTATAAAACAAGATTAAACATTTAACATTTAAGTTATGAAATCAAATAAGTTTAAATTTTATGGTATCAGGTATAAACAGGTGGTGTTGGTAGTTGTGATGATGATTATGTTTATCCCAAATTTGATGTCTCAAAATATTTCTACAATAAGGGAAATATACAATTATAAAATCGGAGATATTTTTCATTTTGATTTTTTGGGAAATGGCCCGGGGTATGGTGAAAGTTCAATAACCAATATAATGATTACAGATTTGTATTATTCGCAAAACAATGATACAATTTTCTATATAAGAAAGGTTGATAGAGAAATAAATTCTTCCGAATATCCCGAAACCGTGTACAAGCATTATATAGACACCATATTTTACACCAATCTTGACTCACTTGTTAAAAACGGACAAATTGATTCGGTTTATTCAGATACAAATTTATATTATGGAAGGAAAATTAACTATTATAATAATTCCGGTTTTGAGCAGGATTCCTGGACTGTAATGTATGTCGATGGTTGTGGAGAGGCAAGGATAATTTATTCAAATTGGGATACATCAGTAAGCAGTGATGATAAATTAATTTATTATAAAAAAGGCGATGAAGAATGGGGGGTGCCACATCCGGTATCTGTAAATGAGGTATATACAGGTTTGATGACATTAAATGTATATCCGATTCCAAGTAAAAATTACGTAAATATTTTCTCCGAAAATTTAGCCTATGGTTCTTTAACTGTAGTTTCATTAACAGGAGAAATTGTTATGGCTCAAAATATAAAATCAAATCTAACCACAATAGATGTTTCAAAATTGTCTTCCGGAATATACTTGCTAATCATTGAAACGGGCAAACAAAAATTGTTTAGAAAATTGGTTAAAAATTGATACTGCTTATTTGCCACAACTTATCCTGAGCCTTTTTGTCGTAGGAGAATGCAGCGGATTTTTGTGGCCGCTTGTTAACAAAATATTGACCGCTAACCCCGGAAACCTCTTCGGAAGTGGCCAGATACACCGATGTGGCAGCGCCCTGTTGCAAGCTGCCTCCGCCCATACCCCAACCGGCATGTAACAGCTTGGTGCTTATCACACCCGGATGCAGACAGTTAACTGTAACAGTACTTTTTTCGGATTGAAGGTTACGGTGAAGTTTATAGCCGAATAAAAGGTTTTCGAGTTTTGAAACAGCATAAGCGTTGTAGGAATCCCAATATTTTTCGCCATTTAAATTGCCAAAATCAATACTTGACGAGTGCGCCATTGAGCTGGTGATAATGATTCGACCATGCGGCGATTGCTTTACCATATCCAACAACCTGAGTGTAAGCAAAAAAACAGCCATGTGATTTACCATGTGAGTCATTTCAAGCCCGTTGGGAAGCATGATTTTTTCATTCATAAACACGCCGGCATTGTTGAGCAGCACGTCTAATTGTGGAAAATTATTTTCTATGGCGCTGGCCATCAATTTAATATCATCAGGGTTTGATAAATCGGCATTGTAATAATAGATGTCGGGATTGCCGGTTTTGTTTTTAAAAAGGTCAGCAAGCTTTTGACCTGCATCGGGTCGTTTTCCATGCATAATAACACGGTGTCCCATGGAGGCCAGTTCAAAGGCAGCCTCTTTGCCGATTCCGTCGGTGGAACCTGTTACTAAGATTGTTTTTTTCATGAGCTAATCGTTTATGCGGTTAAAACGGTTCGCCGTCAAAGTTGGTGGAGCCGGCCGGTGGCTCATCGTTAAAATCATCAATGTCGTTTAATTTGGATTCGCGGGTAACCATGCCTGCACTCACATCCGAACCTGTGTAACCATCAAGTAATGGGTTCGACAGGTAATCCTCAAATTTAGCAAGGTGTTTGATGAATTTCAGACGCACATCGCCCACGGCACCATTACGATGCTTGGCAATAATAATTTCGGCAAGGCCGTCGGTTGGGGTGTTATCTTCAAACTCATCAATTTTGTAATACTCGGGTCTGTAAATAAACATTACGAGGTCGGCATCTTGTTCAATGGCTCCCGACTCCCGAAGGTCGGAAAGAATCGGTCGTTTGCTTTGTCCGGGTCTGTTTTCCACGTTCCGGCTCAGCTGCGAAAGTGCCAATACCGGAATATCCAGCTCTTTGGCTAACGCTTTTAACGACCTTGATATTTTACTGATTTCCTGCTCGCGGTTTCCTTTACTGTCGGTGCCGCCACTCATCAGCTGAAGATAGTCGATAAAAACCATTTGAATGTCGTGTTGTTGTTTGAGCCTTCGACATTTAGCCCTAAGTTCAAAAATGGATAGGGCAGGGGTGTCGTCAATAAATATTTTGGCATCAACAAGGTTGTTTATTTTGCTGTTCAGCTGCTGCCATTCGTGGTCGGCCAGTTCGCCTTGTTTGAGTTTACCGGCGGGAATTTCGGTTTCAGCCGAAATCAGTCGTGTTACCAATTGCACAGCCGACATCTCAAGCGAGAATACCGCCACCGGCATGTTGTGGTCAACGGCAATGTTTTTGGCTATGGAAAGGGCAAAAGCGGTTTTTCCCATCGACGGCCTCGCAGCAAGAATAATCAGGTCGGAGCGCTGCCATCCTGATGTGATTCTGTCCAGCTCGGTGTATCCCGAAGGAACACCCCGGAAATGGGTTTCGGCATTACGGGCGCTTTCGATATCCTCAATAGCTTGTTTTATCAGCGATGGCATATCTTCGTAATTTCGGCGCAGGTTGGTTTCCGAAACACTAAAAAGGTTTTGTTCGGCCTTGTCGAGCAGGTTAAAAACATCGGTGGTGTCTTCGTAGGCATCGCGAATAATATCGGAAGAGATTTTGATTAGCTCGCGCTGGATAAATTTTTGCTGGATGATGCGGGCATGGTACTCAACATTGGCTGCCGAAGCAATGCGGCTGGTGAGCATGGTGATATAATAAGGGCCACCCACCATTTCCAATTCGCCAACACTTTTAAGCTCCTGGGTTACCGATAAAATATCAACCGGATCCGACTTTTCAAACAGCCTGTGGATGGCAGCAAAAATTTTTTGATGGGCATCCTTGTAAAAAACCGCCGGCGACAAAATGTCGATTACCGCCGTAACGGCATCCTTTTCCAGCATCATGGCACCAAGTACCGCTTCTTCAAGATCCAATGCCTGTGGGGGTACTTTGCCGTGTTCCAATAGTGCCTCGTTCAGTAAGTTACTTTTCGAAACAACCGGTTTTTTCTTTGTTCTTTTTTCTGCTTCTTCCATAGTTCAAAAATACAAATAGAAATGTAAAGGAGGCCTATTGTTGATAAAAATTAATTCGTCCTGAAAATGAGCAGAGTAGAAAAAGTTTTGGCAGCCAAACCTTTTCGGTCGAGGCGGGCATGGTGCAGGGTGACCGGAAAGGTTGGGGTGCTTGCTTTTTATATAAATCCTGTTGTTAGTATTAAAATTATTTCAACCTTTCATGTCTCCACACACCGGCGGCGTTCGATATGAAAGGTTGGTAAGCGAAGGGGGATAAAAACTACGAAAAAAAAGAAAAATTTACCTTACCGTATTTACGGTGCTCGTTAAAATGCGGATGTTCTGAAAAATCAAATGAAATGGGATGTTCCAAAACAAAAATACCATCCTGATTCAACAGGTCATTATCAAAAATCATATCGGGCAGCAGAGCAATTTCTTCCAAACTATAAGGAGGATCGGCAAAAATAATATCAAACCTGATTTTAGCACTTTTCAGAAACCTGAATACATCGGTACGCATCACCTTTAGGTTGTCCATTTTAAATTCACCGGCAGTTTTTTTAATAAACGATGTACATTGATAGTTGCTGTCAACAGCCAACACGCTTTCGCAACCTCTTGAAAGAAACTCATATGATACTGCACCGGTTCCTGAAAAAAGATCCAATACTTTTTTACCTTCCCAGTAAACAGTATTGTTTAAAATATTGAACAGGCTTTCGCGTGCCAAATCTGTGGTGGGACGCACCGGTAAGTTTTTTGGGGGATGAATAAACCTCCGCTTAAAAGTTCCTCCTATAATTCGCATTGCAACGCGTTAAGTAAAACATAATGACGGTATTTTCGAATTTCTTCTAAAACATACGAAAGTTTTACACCGGGATTTTCCTCAATATAACGATGGGAGCCGGTATATTGGTGAATCATTTGAAACACTTCATCGCTTTTTTCAATCTTACCCAAAAGGATTAAATCAACGGTTTCAGGGTTGTATCCCAGTTGCTCAATGGTGGCCAGCAAAAAGAAAATAAAATCTTCTTTGGTATTATACGTAAAAGAGTTGTGATACAATAACTTATTATTTTTAAAGCCGGTTAAATAGTAACTCCCGTCGTTAACGTGAAGAAAAAGTGTGTCGTTTTCTATTTTGTTTTTGTAATTGAGCGAAAGGCACTCGATAAGTGATGACGAAAAATGGCTGATGATGGCGTTTGGCCAAAAATCGCGTACTTTTTCTACCACCGGGTTTGGAATATAATATACGTTTACCGCTTCGCTGGTTTTAAGGGTATCGTAAATAATTCGGCGGTTTTCAGTAAATGGTTGGTTAAACCCTAAATAGAGGCTTTTTTGTTCAGCATCAAACAGCGGCAATGGTACCAGCGTAGAATAATTGTTTTGATACAGTAGCTTGAACTTTTTAAAAGGATAGGCAAACCACTCTATCCTGCTAAGTATCAAATCGAACTTACCGGGAATATCTTTAACATCTTTAATATCACCAAAATAATAGGCTTCTACCCCAAGGTATTTACTTTTGTCAGGGTTGTATATGGTAAAAATAAGACCATGCATACTGAGCTGCATGGCCATATAATACGATCGTGTATGTGTTTCTTTAAAAGATTTATCCCAAAGAGAAAGGTATGGTTTAATCCGTGAGGACATGGGATTGATTTTTATTACTCCCAGTTACCATCGGTGGATGGTTCGGTCATTGAGCCGACTTTTATACCGGGGTATAAATCAATATCTTTTTTACCTGC
>WGDP01000174.1 GCA_015493215.1 Bacteroidales bacterium
GGCATCGAGCTGGCCCAATGAGGGCTGTAATCGGCATTTTGCAATGGCCAGTTTGTTCCTCCCGAAGGTGTTATATCGTTCCATGTACCTCCTCCGTTTAACGAACTGAATACTTTTATTGTTTGAATGTTAGGTTCTTTGGTTGATACAATAATGGTGTCCATTGATGTGTCGGCAGGATGTGAAAACACTTCCCGAAAATAATAATCGAAAGTGGAAACGGGATGGGCAATTTCAGTAAAGGTAGTTCCATCGTATTTTAGTAACCGTGCGTAGTTCTCCATGTTGGCACGTACTACCAACAACAAAGGATATCCGCTGGTTGTGTTGGCGGCACTAATCCACATAATGTGAGTGGAAGTGTCGGCAAGAGCAACCGTATCCATATCAAGAATAATATTGTGGCTTCCCAGTGTTGCCGTATCGTTGGTACGCAATAAATAATGATCCATTGCAACATAAAACCAGTGGTCGGTTAAGTCGATGGCATCAGGGCTTTCCATGCTTGCAGCAGGACTTATTTGTTTTAATAAGTAGTTATCAAAAGCAGTAACAAAAGTACCGCTGTCGCCATCATCATACGAAATTACGGTTGACTCGAGTGTACCGCCTGCCTCTGCTGTTTCAACACCAACCCAACCAACGCGATTGGTCAGTACTCTTCTACCGCCACTCCATCCTCGCTGGTTTGAATTGTATTCCAACGAGTCGATGGGAAAAGCCTGTGTCCATGTTTTACAGGTATCGTCAGAATAAAACAAAGAACCGGGAGACTCTACAGTAGAAAACAGCCGATAATTAGTATCGTAAGCAAAATCGGTGGAGGCTCCTCCGTACAAGCCTACATTTACCCTTTCATAGGTAGTGCTTTGTCCTTGTGCAACGTCTGCGTAGAAGGCCAATAAAAGTATCATTAATAATAAGGTGCTTAGTTTAATCAGCCGATTGAATTTAAAAGTAAAAGTTTTCATAATATTATTATTTTATTGTTTTCTTTTTTAGCAAAAAAAGTACATCACATGGTTCTCAGCCATGCTAATACGAAACTAAAATACTAAATTATAAGGTGGTAATGCAAGTGCCATTGAGCGAACGGCGGAAACCAATGAGTGAACGGTTAATAATTTGTTGTTAACGACAGGAAAAAAGTTTATAAAACAACAACGTGGTATGTATAGGTGGGCATGATCTTCTGTTCGCGATGATGTGGGTTGGTGGTTTTGCGGCCATCAATAAACCGGAAAAAAAACGGTCAAACCCCCGATTTGGTTACCCATAGAAACCGAGGGTTCGACCGGTACTCTAACTTTTAAAACAGCCTAAGTGTTTTATAAATCAGGTTTAATACCTGTAGTGTTCGGGTTTGTATGGACCTTCAACATTAATGCCGAGGTATGCGGCCTGCTCTTCGGAAAGTTTGGTAAGTTTAACACCAATTTGTTCCAAATGCAAACGGGCAACCTCTTCGTCAAGATATTTGGGCAGACGGTAAACATCTACTTTGTATTTACCACGGTTTTTCCATAGGTCAAGCTGAGCCAGTGTTTGGTTGGTAAACGAGTTGCTCATTACAAACGATGGGTGGCCTGTTGCACATCCGAGGTTTACCAAACGGCCTTCTGCCAGCAGATAGATACAATGTCCATCGGGGAAAATATATTTGTCAACCTGTGGTTTAATGTTGATTTTCTTAATTCCCGGGTAGGCTTCCAGTTGTGCCACCTGAATTTCGTTGTCGAAGTGCCCGATGTTACAAACAATGGCTTCATCTTTCATGGCAGCCATGTGTTCGATGGTGATAACATCTTTGTTTCCTGTGGTGGTAACAAAAACATTTCCTTCTTTAACACCCTCTTCCATGGTGGTAATTTCAAAACCTTCCATGGCACCCTGAAGGGCACAAATCGGATCGATTTCGGTAACCAAAACACGGGCGCCGTACGAACGCATGGAGTGCGCCGAACCTTTACCCACATCGCCATATCCGGCAACTACTACTACTTTTCCGGCAATCATTACATCGGTGGCACGTTTGATGCCGTCGGCCAGTGATTCGCGACAACCATACAGGTTATCAAATTTTGACTTGGTAACCGAGTCGTTAACATTAATGGCAGGCACCAACAGTTCGCCGCTTTCTTTCATTTGATACAAGCGATGAACCCCGGTAGTGGTTTCTTCCGAAACGCCACTCCACTCTTCCACGGTGCGGTGCCATTTGGTCGGGTCTTCTTTTAAAGTTTCTTTTAAAATATTAAGTATTGCCTGCTCCTCTTCGCTACCGGCTTCAACATCAAGTGTTGAGGCATCGTTTTCGGCAGCATATCCTTTGTGAATAAGCAGGGTAGCATCGCCACCATCGTCAACAATCATGTGCGGGCCTTTGCCGTCAGGAAATGAAAGTGCCTGTTTGGTACACCACCAATACTCGTCCAGCGTTTCACCTTTCCAGGCAAAAACCGGAATACCTTTGGCTGCAATGGCAGCAGCAGCATGGTCTTGTGTGGAAAAGATATTACAACTTGCCCAGCGCACATCGGCACCCAATTCAACCAACGTTTCAATTAAAACAGCGGTTTGAATGGTCATGTGCAATGAACCGGTTATGCGGGCACCTTTTAAAGGCTTTTCTGTTCCGTATTTTTTGCGGAGTGCCATTAAGCCGGGCATCTCTTTTTCGGCTATATCAAGTTCCTTACGACCCCAGTCGGCAAGGTTGATGTCTGCAACTTTATATTGCAATTCGGTGTTTACAGCAACATTCGACATATAATAAATTGTTTTAACAGTTAATTTTAATTTTCGGGCTGCAAAGATAAGAAAAGGATTGATACATTGACGCATTGACGCATTGACGCATTGTTTGCATGGCCACTTTGCAGGACAGGTTAGTTGGAATATTTAAGAAATAAGATGAGTATTCAGATAAAACAGATGGTTATTAATAATCACATCCTTAAAGTAGCCTTCAGTCGCAGCGGATTTTGTAATAAATCCAATGCATCGTTAATGTTATTAAAAACAACATCTGCTTTTTGCAGGGTTTTAACGGCTGCTCCTTCCTGTTGTACAACTGCAATTCCCAGTGCTGCCGCTTCAAGCATCATGGCATCATTAAGGCCGTTGCCGATGGCTGCAACCTGTTGTGTGCCCAGCTTTTTTATAAAATCGGCTTTTTGTTGTTGCTGGTTTCCTTTACCCAATATTGTTAAATTGCAATTTGTGTTTTTTAAATTAACGGCTGCTTTACCAAAGGTGTCGGCAGTTACAATATAAACGGTAAGTTTTTCAGCCAGCCGGTTAAGGCGTTTTTCAACACCATTGATAAGACTTCCGTCAACGGCAAGGGTTCCGTTGTAATCAAGTACCAAGCTCGAGAGTTGCAGTATGCCTGTTCCGGGGATGTCGATGGTAATCATAATTCTTTTGTTTTACTTACTAAAGAACCGAGAAGCTTTATTAAATATTTCATTAAAATTTTCTGTTACCTTCTCTTCATATTTACTGTTAACGGGGAAAGGGTTTTCATGGGTGTAAGGGTATGGAAAATCCTTAATATCAATAGAAACCGGTATGTCACGCGCAACTCCTTTTAAAGTATTGATTACTTCGTAATAGGGAATAACCTGATCATTTTCAAGGGTAATAGCCATCATCCTGTCGCTTAATTTACGAAACAGCGATTCGCGATATGCCCTGTTTTTTCCGTAATTAAGCATCATGCTTAAATGAACCCCTTCTGCATGCTCTTCCATGTAGTGTTTTAACCGGGCATTACGTTTCATATGACTGTCGAAATGTTCAATCAAATAGGAATACAAAGCAACGTTGGCTTTGCTGTCGATGATAAATTTTGAAACCGGAGAAAGACGGTTAAACACTGCTCCGCCACAAAACATGCATAGTCTGGTGTTGTCAAAATATCCGTGTGAGTTGGTCATCATAAGAATTTCTGAAAGCAATGCCCCCAGTGAGTAGGCAAAAATATCAAACCTGGTCTCCGTTGAAAGAAAAGGAACCAACCCCTCTTTAACACTTTCAATAAAGCTGATGACATCGTTATAGGTTTGAAGTCCTGACCAGATAAACCGTTGAGGCCTTGTATGCAGCCGGCTGCTAATGGCAACATTCGACAGGGTTGAATTACGGACATCGGGAAACATCTTTTTTCGGATGTTACTCAGCTCATACATTTCATATTTGCTGCTCCATAAATGCGGAGCCCGGTTCATATGAAAAGCGAAAGGAAACAGAATTACTGTTTTGTTGGTTTGCTCGCTAAGCCGTTTAGCCCATGGGTAATATTTGTCCCATGTTTTTTCGTTGAACCCATGAAACAACAACAAGGCTTCATCATTTACCGGTTTGTCAACAGGTGCAAAAATCTGCAGAATAAATCGCTTATTTTCGATGATGTGCGAATCTTTTATGTCGATAAGCCGGGCGCCTTCACCAATTTCTGTATGGAAGTCATCGTAAGCTTCAAACTTCATATCATGCTCCTTGCAGTAGCAGGTATCCTCTCCCGGCAGCACATTGCCTGACGATATAAATTCCAGATTGTAAACTTTTGTTTTTTCATCAAGAATGATTTCATCCTGGGTATAATCGATCTTTGACTTTAAAAACCTGTATAGCTGCGTGTACAACATAAATGTTTTTTTACAAAATTAAGAGGATAAACGGAAATAGAGGCCGGAATGTTGCAAAAAAAGTTATTCCTTTGTAAATAACATGGCAAAAGTAATCATTGCAATACACGGTTTAAGGAACAAGCCTTCAAAAGAAATTTTGGAAAAATGGGGTATCTTGTCCATTAAGGAAGGATTACAGCGTTTGAATATTGATATCGATTTACCAAAATTTGAGGTGGCTTACTGGGCAGATATCTTGTATGACAAACCGCTTTCGCCCACCGAAAAAAATAAAAAAAGCCCCTACTATTTAAGAGAAGATTATACACCGGCAGGCAACATTAAACCGTTTGACGGCCATCCGTATCAGCGGAAAATATTTTTAGGGTTAAAAAAAATTATTTACGCAATATTTTTAAGCCGCAACTATAAATTAAGGTTTTCATCTGTTTCTAAAAAGTTTATACACAACAACTTTAAGGATTTGGAGGTCTATTTTACCGATGGTTGCGATGATGAGTACACCGACGATTGCAAAAAACGAGATCAAATAAATGAAAGGCTGATAAAAGCACTTAAAAAACACAAAAACGATGACATTTTTCTTGTGGCTCATTCCATGGGTAGTATTATCGCATTTGATGTGTTGAGCTTTATAATTAGCCATAACATTACCATTAACACATTTGCCACCATTGGTTCACCTTTGGGCGCGCCTTTCGTAATCAGCCGAATAGCCAGGCTGTATAAATCAAAAAATCAAGGACATATAAAGTTGCAAACACCCGAATCGGTTACAAAAAGATGGTATAATTTTTCTGATATAAGCGATCCCATTGCTTTAGATTTCAAACTATCCGATGACTTTTCGGCAAACAGCAAAGGGGTTAAGGTGAAAGATTTTATTGTGGAAAATACCTATAAAAAAAACGGGTGGGCAAATCATCATAAGTCGATGGGGTATTTAAGAACTCCCGAATTTGTAAACGCTTTAGTTGAATTCATCAATGAAAAATAGAGTAGAAGTATTATCACCGGGGTCTAACTGTTGGAAAACAAAAAAGATAATTAAATCGATGAAGCAGTTTTTCAAAGAAAAAGAGATTGAAGCCGACTTTATAATCATAAGCAACGCCGATGAGTTTATAAAGTACCGAACCTGGATATTACCCACCATCATTATCAACGGTAAAATTGTTGCCCGTGGTTACAGGCCTTCAAAAAATAAAATGTTAAATAGTGTGGAGCGGAATTAACCGTGGCTTTTAAAAATTCAATCTCCCTGTAATCAAAAGAAATAACTATTTTTGCCGCCATGGAAAAAAAAGACATTGTACTGAGCGGAATACGCCCCACGGGCAACCTGCACCTTGGCAACTATTTTGGTGCGGTAAAGAATTTTATAAAAATGCAGGAAACCAACGAGTGTTTCTTTTTTATAGCTGATTATCACTCGTTAACAACACACCCTAAGCCGGGTGATTTGCAGGGAAATGTACGCCAGGTTTTGGTGGAATACCTTGCCGCCGGCCTCGACCCTGAAAAAGCAACCATCTATTTGCAAAGCGACCTGCCCGAAACCGCCGAACTTTATCTGTTTTTAAACATGAACGCCTACCTTGGCGAGCTGGAGCGGGTAACAACCTTTAAGGAAAAAGCGCGCAAACAACCCGATAATGTGAACGCCGGACTGTTGACCTATCCAACGCTGATGGCTGCCGACATCCTTATCCATCGCTCATCGTATGTGCCGGTGGGAAAAGACCAGGAGCAGCACCTCGAAATGACCCGTACTTTTGCCCGCAGGTTTAACCGGATGTATAAAAACGATTATTTCCCCATTCCAAAGGCCTTTAACTTTGGTGATGATTTGATAAAAATTCCCGGACTGGACGGCTCCGGCAAGATGGGAAAATCGGAAGGAGAAGGAAACGCCGTATTTTTGGCCGAAGACCCCAAGTCAATTCATAAAAAGGTGATGCGGGCGGTTACCGACAGCGGCCCTACGCAAATGAATCAAACCAAACCCGAACCCATCGAAAACCTGTTTACCATTTTAAAAGCAGTATCAACACCCGATGTGGTAGAACATTTCGACCAACAGTATAACAACATGACCATCCGTTACGGCGACTTGAAAAAACAGCTTGCGGA
This sequence comes from Bacteroidales bacterium, assembly GCA_015493215.1. GTDB lineage: Bacteria > Bacteroidota > Bacteroidia > Bacteroidales > F082 > B16-G9. The sequence goes on from WGDP01000174.1 coordinate 6,789, forward strand.
GGATATTATTAATTTTACCGCGCCATTTCGCGAAAAGGTTGAGGAAATTTCGGCCAATCAGGATTACATCAACAAAGTAATGAAGATGGGAGCCGAAAAGGCAAGTGTAAGCGCACGCCAAACTGTTAACGACGTAAGGTCAATCATTGGGTTTAAGAAGATTTATTAGAAAAGATTGGGTTATTTGAATGGTACAATTATACAATGTTTTAATGGTACAATGGTTCCCGATAGCTATCGGGACTTTAAAATTAACCTGTGTTAGATCAGAAAAGACAATTTACAAATAACAAATCTCAAACCGGCCTGCGACGGCTGGCAGGCAAATCCTAAAATTTAAAATTCAAAACTCTAAGCTGTTTTGATTTTTGAGATTTAAATTTTGGAGTTTATCCGCCCGGACGGTACGGACGGGTTTGTTTTTTGGGATTTGAATTTTGGAATTTCTTGCCAAAATAAAATAAGAAGATTAAAAATAAGATACTATTATACTAAACGAATTTATGATTGAAAAAAAAGAGAGTTCCATACAAACACCACCTGAACGTACTGTGCTGGTTGGTATTTCTACAGGTAAGGATGGAAAAGATAAAGTTACAGAGTACCTTGATGAGCTTGAATTTTTAGTGGACACGGCAGGGGGTGTGGTGGAGACACGGTTTATCCAAAATCTTGATTTTCCCAATCCCAAAACCTATGTGGGCACCGGAAAACTGGAAGAAATCGTTCAATATGTTAAGGCTGCCGAAATCGACATGGTGGTTTTTGACGATGAACTTTCCCCTTCGCAAATACGGAATCTTGAACGAGCCATCGAAGCCAAGGTGCTCGACAGAACCAACCTGATACTTGATATTTTTGCCAAACGGGCACAAACAGCTCATGCCAAGGTTCAGGTAGAGTTGGCACAATATCAATACCTGCTTCCACGACTTACCGGCATGTGGACCCACCTGGAGCGTCAGCGGGGAGGTATTGGCCTGCGTGGCCCCGGTGAAACTGAAATTGAAACCGACCGCCGTATTATTCGCGATAAAATTGCCCTGCTCAAAAAAAAGCTGGTACAGATAGATAAGCAAAAAGCCACCCAGCGAAAAAACCGTGGAAAAATGGTAAGGGTGGCGCTGGTGGGTTACACCAATGTGGGTAAATCAACCATTATGAACCTACTATCCAAGTCGGATATTTTTGCTGAAAACAAGTTGTTTGCTACGCTTGATACCACGGTCAGGAAAGTGGTGATTGAAAATCTTCCTTTTTTACTTTCTGACACGGTAGGGTTTATTCGCAAGCTGCCGCACGGACTGGTGGAGTCGTTTAAATCAACTTTGGATGAAGTTCGGGAGTCGGATATTTTGGTGCATGTGGTGGATATTTCACATCCCGAATTTGAAGACCAGATAAAAACGGTAACAACAACCCTTTCCGAAATTGATGCCGGCGAAAAACCGGTTATCATGGTGTTTAACAAAGTAGATGCTTACCGTTGGGTTGAAAAGGAGGAGGACGACCTTACTCCGGCAACCGTTGAAAACGTCAGTCTGGATGAATTAAAAAACACCTGGATGGCAAAGGATAACCATCCTTGCATATTCATCTCGGCCAAAACAAAAGAAAACTACGACGAGTTTAAAAAACTACTTTACGGACACATCAAAAAGGTTCATGCCATAAGGTATCCTTACAACGACTTTTTGTATTAACCGCAGCTCAACCTAAAATTTGCAATCTTTAAAAATAACCACGCCGTTACCGTGCGTTCAACCGACCCTGGTCAACCCACGGCTTTTTTTGCTGAAAGATCCAACTGCTCTACGGGTGGAGTGAGGCGTACAAATCCGGACAAGCTGGTAGCATTTTATAATACCAAACCACGGAGTGATTTACTTGAGTGTGGATTCAACTACAAACCACGAAGTGGTTTAACATGAATAACCATCGGTGAAACCGGTGGTTATGATGATAATGTATCAAAAAACCCTGAAGGGGTTCAATAAATTTTGTTTAACCCCTTCAGGGTTATAATTTTTTCCCTTTTCCCTTTTCCCTGCACTTCGTACAGGGCTATTCGTGTTAAATCCCTTCGGGATTGTGCGTATGTAAAGAAAAGACGGATACGGAAAGTTCAGGGCGTTCCATGAGAGTACACCAAGTCAAGCCTCCGGTATTTTACGAGTAACGGCTCCAAGGGTTTGACTGAATTTGATTTGATGGGGGGATTGGGGGATTGTTGCATTGATATATTGTTGAATTGCCAGACCGGTGGTTCTAACCCGGGGTTTAGCCCGGGGAACACAAAAGGTTGATGGTTTAAAGTTTGAAAGTTGCATTACGCGCACAGCGGTCATCCTATGTTTGCAAAACCGAATTTATGTAAACGTTTTATTTTTGAATTTTGTTAATCAATCAGAAGAAAAAGGAGAAAGACTATTAAGGGTCATGCTGAGTGGCGCGACGTTAGGAGCGCTGTATCGAAGCAAGGCGGGGAAGGGTTGGGCGTCAAGCCCTCGGTATCTTATGGGTAACTGCTCCGAAGGTTTGACTGAGGTTGGGTTCTATGTCATCTGGATTATCCGTCCGAACGTGCTTCGGCGCGCCCGCCTGTGACATAGTTGGGCAGGGGCGGGCTTGCCTGCGGCAGGCAGGCAAATCCAAACGAGCTTACAAGGGTCTACCACGCACCACGCCCGAATTTGGCACATAAAAAAACCCTGACTACAAGGTAATCAGGGTTAAAAAAAACTGCAATGTTTTTATTCCGGATGAATAGCTTCAACAGGACAAACATCGGCGCAAGCGCCACAGTCTGTACAGAGATCAGGATCGATAACATAGATATCACCTTCTGATATAGCTTCTACCGGACATTCGTCGATACATGTACCACAAGCGGTACAATCGTCACTAATTTTGTAAGCCATAATACTAATTTTTTAAGTTCAAAATTCATGGCAAATATATACAATTGTTATTCTTATAACTCAAAAACCAAATATTTTATTTAAATCTAAATAAATAGTTATAGCGCTCATTTGGAATTTAGACTTGTTATAATTAGCTGTTATAAAAAAACAAAACCTCAAAAAACATCTTTCTATTTACCTTATTAGCAACTTATTAAAAAGAAGTTTTTATATAGAATACAGGCTCATATTAAATTTAAAAAAAAAGCTTCTATTTGGTTGGACGTAAAAGAATTGACTTAATTTTGTCTCGTTTAAAAAATAAAATTTATGACAACGCATAAAGGAAAAGTCGTTGAACTGGAAAGTGCAGTAATCAGGTTTGCCGGAGACTCGGGAGACGGTATGCAGCTTACCGGCAATCTTTTTTCAGATTCAACAGCCTTCGCAGGTAATGATTTCGCTACCTTTCCCGATTACCCCGCGGAGATACGAGCACCACAGGGAACTGTTTCAGGTGTTTCAGGTTTTCAAATCAGATTTGGAGCCAACGATATTCACACTTCCGGCGACCGTGCCGACGTATTGGTAGCCATGAACCCCGCTTCGTTAAAAGCCAACCTAAAATGGGTTCAGTCAAACGGTATTATCATTGTTGATACTGATGCTTTTACGGAAAAGAACCTCGCAAAAGCAGGCTACGAAACCAATCCGCTTGAAGATGGTTCGTTAAACGGCTATCTCGTGGTTCAGGCTCCCATTTCAACACTGACAAAAGAAGCTGTCAAGGAGATGGCTCTCGACAATAAATCGGCCATGAAATCAAAAAACATGTTTACACTGGGAATGGTGTTTTATATGTTTAACCGCGATTATAAAAAAACCTTCAGCTTTTTTGAGCAGAAGTTTAAAAAGAACCCCGTTATTGTTGAAGCCAATAAAAAGGTACTTGAAGCCGGCTATCATTTTGCCGATACTTTGGAAGTTTTTGCCAACACCTTTAAAATTGAGCCTGCCCCGTTAAACAAAGGCCGCTACCGTAACATTACCGGTAACCTTGCCACTTCGTGGGGTATTTTGGCTGCTTCGGAACGCTCGGGACGAAATGTATTTTTGGGTTCGTATCCCATTACCCCTGCCACCGAAATTTTACAGGAAATTGCCAAACACAAACAATTTCAGGCCATCTCCATGCAAATGGAAGATGAAATCGGGGGTGTGGTTTCTTCCATTGGTGCCAGCTTTGCAGGTGCCCTGGCGGTTACTTCCACATCAGGCCCCGGTTTATCACTCAAGAGCGAAGCCATTGGTTTAGCAGTTATGACCGAATTGCCATTGGTTGTTATCAACGTTCAGCGTGGTGGCCCCTCAACGGGCTTACCAACCAAATCGGAGCAGTCGGACTTAATGCAGGCCTTGTACGGAAGAAACGGTGAAGCTCCCGTAGTTGTGATGGCTGCAAAAAGCTCTGCCGACTGTTTTTACGGCGCTTTTGAAGCCGCCAAGGTAGCCATGGAACACATGGTACCGGTTATTTTGCTTACCGACGGCTCCATCGCCAATGGTTCGGAAGTATTTAAAATTCCCAGGGTAGCCGACTTGCCCGAAATCCATCCTCCCATTGTAAAAGCCAACGATCCAAATTATGCTCCTTACAAACGCGATGCTGAAAAGTTAAGCCGCGAATGGGCATTGCCCGGAACACCGGGATTACGTCATCGTTTGGGCGGACTGGAAAAAGAAGATATTACCGGAAATGTTTCGCACGACCCGCTTAACCATCAAAAGATGTCCTATTTGAGGGAAGAAAAAGTGGAACGTGTTGCCAATTATATTCCTGACCTTGAAGTAGAAGGTGATGAAGAGGGAGATATTTTGGTAGTAAGCTGGGGTGGCACCTATGGTGTGATGCTTACCGCTGTTGAAGAGCTTCGTGCCGAAGGCAAAAAGGTTAGTCTGGCTCATTTCAGATATATTAAACCAATGCCTAAAAATACCGCAGAGGTTTTATCGAAGTTCAAAAAAATTATTGTCTGCGAAATTAACCTCGGTCAGTTTGTCAACGTTTTACGGATGACTTTCCCGCAGTTTTCTTATCGCCAGTATAATAAAATTCAGGGATTGCCCTTTATGGTTAACGAGTTAAAAGATCAGTTTAACGCCCTTTTAAATGAATAGCACTATGGAAAGTAAAATACAAACCCAACCAGTCAAACTCAGCAAAGAGGATTTTGAAAGCGATCAGATGGTTAAATGGTGCCCGGGTTGTGGCGACCATGCTATCCTGCGGTCGGTAGAAGCAGTTTTTCCTGTTGTGGGCGAAAAGCTGAATCTTAACAAAGAAGATTTTGTGGTGGTTTCCGGTATCGGATGCTCCTCACGGTTTCCTTATTATATGAACACTTACGGTATTCACGGTATCCATGGCCGCGCAGCAGCACTCGCCACCGGAATTAAAGTTGCCAACCCTAAACTTAATGTTTGGATGATTAGTGGCGACGGCGACTCCATGGCCATTGGCGGAAACCATTTTATTCATGTTGCCCGTCGTAATGTGGATATCACCTACCTGATGTTTAACAACCGCATTTACGGTTTAACGAAAGGACAATATTCGCCCACCACTTTTAAGGGTCAGAAAACCAAAACTTCGCCGCAGGGCGTTTTTGAGCAGCCTTTCAATCCCGGCGAACTGGTAATTGGTTCAAGAGGTAAATTCTTTGCGCGCGTAGTGGATACCAATCCCAAACTAATGCAAAAAGTTTTTGTGGAAGCTGCCATGTATCGCGGTGCTTCCATCGTTGAAATTTTGGCTAACTGCGTTATCTTTAACAATAAAATTCATGGCGACATCACCGGAAGAGATACCAAAGCTGACAATCAGTTAATTTTGGAAGCCGGCAAGCCCATGATTTTCGGTAAAGAAAACAACAAAGGTATTGTGCTTGACGGAACCCGCCTGAAAGTAGTAACCATTGGCGAAGACGGTGTTACCGAAGATGATATTCTGGTTCACGATCCCACCACCGAGGATGCCGGAATCCACATGATGCTTGCCAGCATGATGACTCCGGAGTTTCCTGTGGCATTGGGTGTTATCAGGGCTACTCCTTTTCAAACTTTAAACGATGCCGTTTGGGAATCGGTTGAACACGAAAAAGAGGTTTCCCCCTACAAAAATGTTGACGATTTGCTCAACAGCGGTAATACCTGGGAGATAGATTAACAGCAACTTATAAATAAAAAAACCACCTTTAATATTAAAGGTGGTTTTTTTATTTCCCGAACAAATTACTGTGCCAGCACCAGCACCTTATTGTTAAGCACTTCGATAACGCCTCCGTTGATTTCGTAAAACTTTTCGGAGCCGCCTGTTTTAACTTTAATCTTGCCCTTGTCGAGGGCTGAAATTAACGGTGCATGGTTTTGCAATATTTCAAAGGAACCATCAATGCCGGGAAGCTGAACCAAATCGGCTTCGCCCTTGTAAATGGTTGTGTCCGGTGTTATTATTTCAAGATTCATAATGTTCAGATAAGTTGGTTACTTACTTTCGGCAAGCATTTTCTTACCCTTTTCAATGGCCTCTTCAATGGTGCCCACAAGGTTGAAAGCTGCTTCGGGATATTCATCCACTTCGCCATCCATAATCATGTTAAATCCTTTGATGGTATCTTCAATGGAAACCACTGTACCTTTTAGTCCGGTAAACTGCTCGGCAACATGGAAAGGTTGCGAGAGGAAACGTTGCACACGACGTGCACGGTGAACAATCAGTTTATCCTCTTCCGATAGCTCATCCATACCAAGAATGGCAATAATATCCTGCAACTCTTTGTAACGCTGAAGAATGAGTTTTACACGCTGGGCAGTGTTGTAATGTTCGTCGCCAACCACGTCGGGCGAAAGGATACGTGATGTTGAATCCAGCGGGTCAACGGCAGGATAGATACCAAGCTCTGCAATTTTACGACTCAACACTGTGGTGGCATCAAGGTGGGCAAAAGTGGTAGCAGGTGCCGGGTCGGTAAGGTCATCGGCAGGTACATATACAGCCTGTACCGAAGTAATGGAACCTCTTTTTGTGGAGGTAATACGTTCCTGCATCAATCCCATTTCGGTGGCCAGCGTTGGCTGATAACCTACGGCTGAAGGCATACGTCCCAAAAGGGCTGACACCTCTGAACCGGCTTGTGTAAAACGGAAAATATTATCGATAAAGAAAAGGATGTCGCGGCCGCCCGATTTTTCATCGCCATCGCGGAAATACTCGGCAAGTGTCAACCCTGAAAGGGCAACACGGGCACGTGCTCCGGGAGGTTCGTTCATCTGACCAAAGACCAGCGTGGCTTGTGATTCGGCCAACTCTTTACGGTCAACTTTATCCAAATCCCAGCCACCTTTTTCCATGACTTCTTCAAACTCTTTACCATATTTAATTACGCCCGATTCAATCATCTCGCGCAGCAGGTCGTTTCCTTCACGGGTACGCTCACCCACACCTGCAAACACCGAAAGGCCGGCATACGACTTGGCAATGTTGTTGATAAGCTCCATAATAATTACGGTTTTACCAACACCGGCACCACCAAAGAGGCCAATTTTACCCCCTTTTGAATAAGGCTCAATAAGGTCGATAACTTTAATACCTGTGTAAAGCACCTCTTTACTGGTTGTAAGCTCTTCAAACTTAGGTGGTTCACGATGGATAGAGGCTCTGTTTTTAGTGTCAATCTGGCCAAGCCCGTCGATGGCTTTTCCTACAACATTAAAAAGTCTTCCTTTTATATCTTCACTGGCAGGCATCGAAATAGGGTGTCCCAAAGGAATCACTTCCATTCCTCTTGCCAATCCGTCACTTGAATCCATGGCAATGGTACGAATGGTATTTTCGCCAATTGCCTGCTGGGCTTCGAGAATTAATTTTTCGCCGCCCTCACGGGTAATTTCAAGGGCATCATAAAGATTCGGGAGGTCATTTTCGTTATCAAAAACTACGTCGATAACCGGGCCAATAATCTGAGCAATGCGGCCAACTACTTGTTTATTCATAAAATGCTATGGTTAAAGAATTTCAGGCAGCAAATATAAGAAATATCAGAAACAATAATAATCTGATTTAGAAAAAATATAAATAATACGAAAAGCTCTTATTTATTGTATGTTAGAGACCACAATTTAATCCAAATAACTACTAACGATTAACAAATAACTTTTAACCATTAACAAATAACAACATCAGTGTTTCACTTCCAGTGTACCGTTTACAATAATGGTTGCGTTAGGCTCAACAATCAGTTTGTAGCAAACGGCATGGTTTCCCAAACTAATTTCCGGAAAGTTGCCTCCCGACGGGGTTTGAGGTACGGAAACAATGTAGTTTGAAGTTGGAACTTTGCCATTGGACCAGTTACCCGTATCAAACCAATCGGTACTGTTCCCTAACCAACCGGTTTCTCCCGGAACTAACCGTAAACTATAGTCTTCCACTTCACCGTCAAAATCGGTGGCACAACTTGTGGCTGCGCTGCTATATTTGGTTGATACCCGCATGGTTACGCTCCCTGACAGGGTGTCGTCAGGAATGGTAATTGATAATGGTGAATTTGCCGTAAGGCCATCGGACACGTTGGTGGCCGACCCTAAATCATACTCTTCGCCGGCGTCATCAAAGTCACAGTCATGGTTCCAGTCAATCCATACTTTAGTGTATGTGGTATAGTCGCCATCGGTATTTACTCTGACAGTCAGGCTATAGCTGTTTCCCAACTTTACATCGGTTGACTGGTCGGTATAATCGCTATAACCCGAAGGTTTGCCCGATGCGTTGCTGATGGTGTTAAAACCCACAAAGGTGGTGCTTGTAAGGAAGGTAGTGTTACCGTATGAAGAACAGGCAATACAGGGTGGATTTCCGGTGGTAATGGTGTTGCCCGACAAGCCCGGAACGAGGTAACAATTGTCAGCAATAAAATATTCGTAAACATTAAAATAATAGGGCGTTCCCGATGCTAATCCGGTAATGTTTACCGAAGTATCAGTACCCGTATAAACAACGTAATTGTCGGTTCCAATCACATCACCTTTACCAAAAATAGTATCGGCTGCATAAATTGTTCCCGACCGGGGATTGTCGTTTACCTGATTGTTTTCGCGTGCTAAAACCAAAACCGAGGTGCCGTTTCCCCGGTTCCAGGTTAACTGCAATGTGCTATCGGTAATATTCTGAAAACCCATATTTGTGGCTTGCGTGTCGGGGGGAGTACACCCTTCGAAAATTTCAACATCGTCAATGGCCATATCCGAAGTATAGTCGCTTCCGGTTACGCCTTTAAATCTGATGGTAACACCTGTTAAGCCTGCATAACTATGAAGTGATAAACTTTCCTGATGCCATGCTGTACCCTGATCGCCGCTTATGCTGAACAAGTCGCCCGACCAGGTTGTGCCGCCATCATCAGAAACCTGTACCGAAAGCGACCCCATGTTGCTGCCATACATGTTATACCAAAAGGAAAATTCCGGATTTGACAGGCCGCTAAAATCGAAATCGGGACTAATAACATAGCCGGTACTTGCGTTGCACGATGATGCCTCGGTGTAAATGTAGTTACCGTTTCCCGAGGTGTGGTCGCCCGAAGGCCCTGTTCCTGATGAACCGGTTGACCCTGTTAAAATATCCCAGTCAATGTTATCACCAACATAATTTATCCAACAGTCATCAAGCGGTACTGAGTTGTCAGCGGTACAGCTGTAATCCGGCGAGCTGACAGCCCAGCTGTCAAAATCTTCCTGATAAGGAAAAACATTTACCATTCCGCAACTTGTAACAAACTCCTCCTGATTCCCGTAAGCAGTTCCATAAGTATTGGTGGCGTAAGCGCGTATATAATAATGTGTTGACGCTGAAAGATTGGAGAGGTTGCTAACAAAAGTGCCCACACCGTTACCATCCGTTGTATGATTATCTGAAAGGGTAGGATTTGCAGAAATACTCCAGCAAACCCCTCTTGCTGTAACCGAAGCACCATTTTCCAAAATTACCTCGCCCCCACTTTCGGCAGTGGTTGATGTGATGTTAGTTGCCGCCAAAGTTGAAACGGTTGGCGGCCCCTGCGTTGTACCACTTCCTGTTAAAGCAGTGGTGTTATAGCAATGGTCGGCACCAAAATATTCGTAGATGCTAAAGTAATAGGTAGTTCCCTGATTTAATTCCGAAACAGTAACCGTAGTACCAACGCCATTGTATATAACGAAATTTCCGGTACCAATTTCGCTTCCCGAGCCAAAAACAGTATCGGAAAAATAGGCCATTCCCGAAACAGGGTTAGCATTTACCGCACTACTTTCGCGGGCAACCACAAGCACCGAATCACCATCTCCTCTGTTCCACGAAAGGGTAAGCGCAGAGGTGGTGGCTGAACCGGCAGAAAAGTTAGATGCCTGCGTCGAAGGGGCTGAACAAGATGGAGGAAAAGAAAAGGAGGCAATGCGGGTGGCTCGTGAGGAGCCGTTAATGTATTCGCTGGTGTACCAAAAAGTTACTCCGTCGGAAGGGTCAACACTGATGTTGCTGTAGTCACCCCACCGGTTGGCACCCGTTTGAGCATCAGTTCCTGTTTGAATGGTTGTTTCGGCAATGTCCATAACATTGGCAGGAGCATTGGTTGACTGTCCGCAATACCGAATGCCGGGATAGGTGGAAGTGCCGTCGGAAACAGAATATCCTATTGCTATTTCTCCCAAGTCGTTCATGGCGATGCTGCCATTCCACCGGCTTACATTGTCGGGGTTGTAAGTTCCCTGTTGGGCGATACTCCATCCTGAGCCGGTATTTTCCAGCTCATACCATCTTATTGCCGACTCATCGGAAGCCTCTGCAATGGTATGAGTACAAACAATTTTTTGTGTTCCGTTAAAATTTCGGTACTGAGCCCTATACATTAATATGGTGGAGAGGCCATCCAGTTTTTGAGAGGTGCCGGGTTGTAAAATGTTATCCCAACTGCTGTTAAAATTTCCTGAAAAAGCATTTACCGGCAATTGCTGCGTCATTGAAAAGGTTGAGTTGGCAGGCGTAGTCCAGTCGGCGTTAAGCTCATAAATTCGTAATTCGTCGGCAGGGTTGCTCTGTCCGTCGTCGGCAATGGTAATAAATTGTCCGGGAGTTCCGGCAGGTGCCCAGGGGCCATCGTTATCCAAAGGAAGAATGCAATGAAATCCATCAAAGGTAGAGGGCCTGTCAGGATTGTGAAAAGCAATCATTTGCGGATTAGCGCCTCCGGCAACCATTACACTTCGTTCAAAAACATACACATCGTTACCTCCCGAGGTGTTGGTTGCCATGTAATAGCCATCCTGCCATATACCGAATTTCATATAGTCGGGAGGATCGTCCACATCAAAAGCCCAGGAGTACCATGTCCCGGTGGGGTCGTTGGTGGTTGATACGGCTATCAACATATAATCGTTACCGCCTCCCGAAAGGGATGGAACCGAAAACTCGGCATAGAGCCATCTGTCGGCTTGTTCGTCCCAAAGCACAATGGGGTCACCATCGTTGCGCGTGGCACCGGGCAGCGTTTGGTCAAAAATGGTGTTTAAATCGGAAGGGCCTGCCGCCGAACTACCATCCGATTTATTGAAAATCTGATAGGTGGTGTTTACTACCTGAAAGTAGTAGCTGCTGTTAACACTTCCATTGCAGTCGGGCGGGTAATAAGGACTGTTTTGGCCGGCATAATTGTTTGTTAAAGCGCGACTATCGTTTTTTATCCACCCCTGATAGGTTTGCTCGTTGGAGTCAGCAGGCATTTGATTGAAGTCGGGGGGGGAAATGTTTGGATTTATGGTTCTGTCTTCATGATTGTTGTATTCAAATTCCTGACTTTGTGATTGCTGAGGAGTGGCTATGGGTGCATCTCGCAGAGGGGTTGAAATGCCAAAAAATTCAGGTGTCTTAATCAATGTGGGATGAACAACTTTTCCATGTGTCTGAATGGGTGGCTGCTGTGTATTTCTGCTTGTTTGGGCGAAAGTAAAAATAGTAACAAATGAAAATGCAAGGATAGAAATAATATGTTTCATAGTGTTAAATTAACAGTTAGCTGTTGTTTTATTAATAGATAAAAAATTATTACAAAGATGTATGCAATCAAATATACTTAAATAAAGGGGGCTAAAGTAGTAATATTTTTATTATTTTGACATATCAATAAAAGCAGGAATTTGCCATGGTAATTATTAAATTAAATCCGCTTTACAACTTCATCCAATGGCTTACGGATTTTGCGGCCTGTTTTTTTAAAATCATCGGGAGGATATCCGAGCGCGGCCATGCTATAAACCACTTCGTTTTCTTTTAAGCCAATGGCTTTGGCCAGCAGTTCATAATCGAAAGCGATAATCCAGCAGGCTCCCAAGCCTTCGTTTTCGGCTGCTAAAATCATGTGGTCCACGGCAATGGCAAGATCGGTTTCGATGGAGTTGTAACCATCTTTTGGCCTTACCCACGATTTGGTTTTGTCGCCGGTTACCACAATAATACAGGGTGCTTTTTGAAACCATTCGCGCTGATAGGCAGCTTTTACTTCGGTTAGCTTTTTATGGGAAGAAACCAAAACAAACGTCCATGGTTGTCTGTTTGATGCCGATGGGGCCAGGCGTCCGGCATTGAGTATCCGGTTTAAAACCTCATCATCAATTTTTTTTGTTGCATCGTAATTCCGGATGGTTTCGCGGTTTTCAATCAAATTATAGTATTCCATGATAATTTTTTGGTCAAAAATAAGTAATTAAACAAGCCGGTTGAGGATGAAGGCAAAAGAGAGAAAGTAGCCCGTTAAAGCCTGTTTTTTTGCCATCTCATCCCATACGTGAATTACTTAAATTGTTACGTGATTCCTTTAAATAGAACTCTTGCAACAACAAACACCCCCATATTTTGGTTAATATTGTGCTGAAATAATTTAATTATTGAATCTAAAAACATTAAAAAAATGTCAAACGTCTATGAACAAAAGGTAAACGACTTTATGGCTAAAGTCATTGCCAAAAACCCAAGTGAAGTTGAATTTCATCAAGCAGTTCACGAAGTAGTTGAATCGTTAATTCCATTTATAGAAGAAAATCCTCAATACAAGGATGCAAAAATTCTTGACAGAATGGTAGAGCCTGAAAGATTAATTATGTTTCGTGTTCCGTGGTTAAACGACAAAGGTGAAGTACAAATCAACCGCGGTTTCCGTATTGAAATGAACAGCGCCATTGGCCCTTACAAAGGCGGACTTCGTTTCCATCCTACCGTAAACCTCGGAATTTTGAAATTCCTTGCTTTTGAACAGGTATTTAAAAACTCACTGACAACCCTTCCTATGGGTGGTGGTAAAGGTGGTTCTGATTTTGATCCTAAAGGAAAATCAGACAACGAAGTAATGCGTTTTTGCCAAAGCTTTATGAGCGAACTTTTCCGTCACATTGGACCAAATACCGACGTTCCTGCCGGTGATATTGGTGTTGGTGGCCGCGAAATCGGATTCCTCTTCGGACAATATAAAAAATTACGTAACGAATTTACAGGTATCCTTACCGGTAAAGGCCTCGAGTGGGGTGGTTCATTAATTCGTCCCGAAGCTACCGGTTATGGTGCTACCTATTTTGCCGAAGAGATGCTGAACACACGCGGTGACAGCCTCAAAGGTAAAATTGTTGCTGTTTCAGGTTCAGGTAATGTTGCTCAGTATGCAACCGAAAAAGTTACCCAAATGGGTGGTAAAGTTGTTACCCTTTCCGATTCATCGGGTTACATCTACGATCCCAATGGTATTGATGCCGAGAAACTGGCCTTCGTTTTGGAACTGAAAAATGTTAAACGTGGCCGTATTAAAGAATATGCCGACAAATATGGTGTTGAATTCTTTGAAGGAAAACGTCCATGGGGTGTTAAATGTGATGTTGCCATGCCTTGTGCTACTCAAAACGAAGTTAACGAGGACGAAGCTAAAACACTCATCGCCAACGGATGCTTTGTTGTTTCGGAAGGTGCTAACATGCCTTCAACTCCCGAAGCCATTGCCGTTTATCAGGATGCTAAAATCCTTTACGGTCCCGGTAAAGCTGCCAATGCCGGTGGTGTTGCCGTTTCAGGTTTGGAAATGAGTCAAAACTCAATGCGTTACAACTGGACACGCGAAGAGGTTGACGCCAAACTGCATCAAATTATGAAAGACATCCATTCAACTTGTGTTAAATGGGGTAAAGAAGGTGATTACATCGATTACTTTAAAGGTGCTAACATTGGTGGCTTTGTTAAAGTTGCTGACGCTATGCTCGCACAAGGATTGGTATAAAACCTTAAAACAGCTTATTAATAAAAAGCCGCTTCCGAAAGGAAAGCGGCTTTTTTGGTTTTTCCCCGGCTGTGCAGAGAGGGCTGTTTCCAGGTCGTTATTTCAAAAACATTTTTACCACCTCTAAATCTTCGGGACGGGTAACTTTAATGTTTTTAGGGTCGCCTTCAAATAAAAAGGGTATCCTTCCCGCTTGCTGATATACGGAAGCATCATCGGTAAAATTATCGGAAGTTGCGCTTTGGTACGCCCGCTTTATTAAAGCGGACTTAAAAAATTGTGGCGTTTGCACCAGCCTGAGATTTTGCCGGATTACAGGCTTGCTGATATCCCCTTTTATTTCACGTACGGAATCTGACATTTTAACAACGGGAATAGCGCTTCCGTTTTTTTCTGCAAGGGAAAATCCTTTTTCAATCAATATTTTTGAAATCAAGGGCCTTACCCCGTCGTGGATAGCAATCAAACTGTTTTCAGGAATCTGTTCAAGGCCGTTTTTTACCGACTGAAATCGGGTGCTGCCACCAATTACAATTTGATGGTTGGTTTTAAATTTGTACGAGGAACAGATTTGATGCCACTGTTCAACAATCGGTTTTGAAAGGACAAGGATAAACCGTGCCGACTGCTCCCAACGCAAAAAGGCTTCAAAGGTATGCAACAGCAAGGGTTTTCCTTTAACAACCACAAACTGCTTGGGTGTTTTCGTGTTAAAACGGTTGCCTTTTCCGGCTGCCAATAAAAGTATATATTTTTTCACAAGGCAAAAAAAAGTCCTGCCCTCAACGGAAAGCAGGACTTTTATAAATTTTTGTAAATTAAATGATTAACATGGCATCACCATAGGTAAAGAATTTGTATTTTTCTTTAATGGCTTCCTGATAAACGTCAAAAACAAAGTCGTAGCCAAGGTAGGCAGCCACCATCATCATCATGGGCGACATGGGTAAATGGAAGTTTGTTACCATGGCGTTGGGTACTTTAACCTCGTAAGGAGGGAAGATAAATTTGTTGGTCCACCCATTGTATGGTTTAATAAGCCCGGTAATTGAAACGGCTGTTTCGAGCGCTTTAACGCTGGTTGTACCTACAGCGCATATGCGTTTACCATTTTGTATGGCCTGATTCACCCGGCTGGCTGTTTGTTCCGAAATGTACATCTCTTCCGAATCCACTTTGTGTTTGGTAAGGTCTTCCACCTCGATGGGCCTAAAGTTTCCCAGCCCGGTGTGCAACGTGATTTCGGCAAAATCTACTCCTTTAATTTCCAGGCGTTTCATTAGTTCGCGTGAGAAATGCATACCTGCAGTGGGAGCGGCAACAGCTCCTTCATATTTGGCATAAATGGTTTGATATCGTTCATCATCTTCAGGCGCTACTTCTCTTGCATGAATTTTTGGTAGCGGTGTTTCACCCAGTTTTTTGAGAGTGGCTTTAAATTCTTCGTATGAGCCGTCAAATAAAAATCGAAGGGTGCGGCCACGTGATGTTGTGTTGTCGATAACCTCGGCCACCAATTCGTCTTCCTCTCCAAAATAGAGCTTGTTGCCAATTCTTATTTTTCTGGCCGGATCAACCAATACGTCCCACAAACGACTTTCGCGGTTAAGCTCTCTCAATAAAAAAACCTCAATCTTAGCACCTGTTTTTTCTTTCTCGCCATATAATCGGGCAGGAAACACTCTCGTGTTGTTGATTACAAAAACATCGCCATCATCAAAATAGTTGATAATGTCTTTAAACTGTTTGTGTTCAATGGTTTTTTTTGCCCTGTCAACAACCATTAGTCGTGATTCATCTCTGTTTTTCGGAGGAAAATCAGCTATCAACTCCTTGGGCAAATTAAATTTAAATTGAGAAAGCTTCATATAATGCTATTTTGTGTTATTATCGTTTTGTATTTCAATGCTTTAATTATTACAATAAAAAAAACAAACTAAAAAGTCGGCAAAGATACAAATAAACGAAGGCTTTGTCAAGTAATATGATATATTTATTTAGCTGTCAATATTTTATAAATTGGCAGGTTAAAAACTGTTAATCTTATTTAATATCCGTTTTCAAACTTTACCTTTGCGCTCTAAATTTTTAGTAATGAAAAGAGGATTAATCACCCTGTTATTTGCCATGGTAAGCTTTGTGCTTTTTGGGCAGGATATGCTTACCGGCAGGGTATATGATAAGCAAACCGGTACTCCGTTGCCGGGAGCAAACATTTATTTTCCCGCCATTGAAAGAGGGGTGGTAACCGATTCAGACGGTAATTTTACCATTAACCGGTTGCCAAAAGGGGAGCAGCTGGTAACAATTTCGTTTGTGGGTTACACCACAAAAATTGTTAAAGTAAACATCGGGGTCAAAACTACGGTTCTTAATGTTGCTTTGAGTCCTGAAGTTATTCAGGGGGAAGAGGTTGTGATTTCGGGTAATTTTGCCGGCAGGCAACATGTAAACACCGTTAAAATTAATACGTTGGAGAGAAAATCGTTGCAGAATGTGGCTTCGCCATCGTTTATTAAAGCCATAGCTTCCATACCCGGAGTAGATATGATTTCGAAGGGGCCGGGTGTTGGAACGCCGGTAATTCGTGGGCTTTCAACAAGCAACATATTGTTTTTAAACAATGGTATTCCCATGGAAAATTTTCAGTTTTCCGAAAACCATCCCTATATGATTGATGAGTCGAATATTGGAAGGGTGGAAGTGATAAAGGGGCCGGCTTCGTTGCTGTACGGTTCGGGGGCTGTTGGCGGAATTATCAATGTGATTCCCCAAAAGCAGTTGCCTCCGGGAACCATTCGTGGCAAGGCTGTTTTTAAGTATTATTCAAACACCAACGGGCCGGATGGTACTATTGGTATTCGTGGAACCAACAAAGATTTGGTTTGGGGACTTAGTGGGCATGCTGCTTCAAATAAGGATTATGTTGATGGCAATGGTAATCGGGTGGCCAATTCGAGGTTTAGCACAAACAGCGTTAAAGCCAATATCGGGCTGTTGAAGGAGAGAGGCTCTTTTAAGTTGTTTGGCGAATACAGCACAAACAAGCTGGGATTAACAGTGCCACCCGCCATTCAGAGTGTAACTGACAATGAAAGAAAAAACAGCGTTTGGTATCAAGATCTGTCAAATCTGTTGGTGCATTCAAAAAACAACCTCTATTTTGGCGATGTTATTACCAATATTGATGTTGCCTGGCAACAAAACCATCGTCGGTTACAAACCGATCCGGCTTTACCCTATTTTACAGCGGTTGACATGTTGTTAAACACATTACTTTACAGTGTTCGGTCAACCATCCCGGCAGGAAGCAGTTATAAGTTTTCGGTGGGAGCACAGGGCATGTGGCAAAATAATAAAAACAATGTGGCTCCCGACCACGTGCTTCCCGATGCCACCATAAACGAAGTTTCAGCGTTTGCGCTGGGGCAGTATCAAACCGAAAAAATTAACATCGAAACCGGTTTGCGCTATACCTATTACCATTTGTTTGTCCCCGAACAGCCAAAAGGGTGGCCTGACAAACCGCTTATGGGGTCGCTGGCAAAACAATACAGCAACGTTAGCTTTTCGTTGGGTGCAACCTACCATCTTAGTGAGCAATTGCTTATCAGAGCCAACATTGCTTCGGCTTTTAGAAGTCCTAATCTTGCCGAGCTTACACAGGACGGTGTGCATGCCACCCGGTACGAAAAGGGCAACCCCGATTTAAAAACCCAGCGCAATACCGAGGGCGATCTTGGCTTGCATTTGCATACGGTTCATGCCACTGTGGATGTGTCGGGATTTTATAATTATGTAAACAATTATATTTATCTAAGCCCTTCAACCGATACTACCGAATCGGGTTTGCCAATTTATTACTATCAACAAAACAAGGCTGTGCTTTTTGGCGGAGAGGCAAAAGTGCATGTTCATCCTCATCCGGCTCATTGGCTGCATTTAATGGCTGACTGGTCGTATGTGGTGGGTAAAAAAGCTGATGGAGGATTTTTACCTTTTATTCCTGCTCAAAAGTTCAGGTTTGAAATTAAGGTTGAAAAACAGACATGGTCGGTTTTTAGAAACTCATACTTTAAAATGGGAACCAATATTGCGCTGGCACAAAATAAACCGGCTCAGTTTGAAACCCCTACCGATGGGTATTGGTTGTTGGATGCGGGTATTGGTACCAATATAGAAGTTGGGAAGCAATTAATTTCGTTAAGTATCAATGGTAATAATTTGCTAAACAAAGTTTATCAGGACCATCTTTCAACCTTAAAGCCTCTTGGAATTTACGATATGGGCAGAAACGTTACGCTGGTGCTTACAATTCCCATTGGAATTAAAAATTAAGGGTATCTTTTTGTGAGTGATACCACCTCAACTCCTAATATTTTTTATGCCCGAACTTGTAAACCGAGTAGGATAATCCAACGTTCATAATTCCTTTGTAGCCATAGCCCAACTCAAGGTAAACAGCCAATCGTTTTCCAAATCGCACTCCGGCAAGGTTAATTTGATATCCGGGTAACATCATGGTTCGGTTATCAGAGGTAAGCCCTTCAGCCTGAGCAGTAAACAATTCTTTTCCCAAGGTAAGGCCGATGCCGGCTCCCGAATACATTTGAAAAGAGCCGTTGTTAACATAGCGATATTGCAACTCAAAGGCTCCGGTAATAAACTGACGGTCGATTATACCCTGCTTTTGCCCCATGTAAAAAATTTCCGATGAGCTTGTTCCGTAGCCAACGGTTCCGCTCCACATTAAAAACTCATTTAACGTAACAAACCGGTAAGTAAAAAAAACATTGCCCGGGCTTTTGTAATTATCTCTGATATATCGGCTGTCGGGTAGCTGATCATCTAAAATAGCTGACTTAAAAGTATAAAACCTGTCGGGAGTTAACATACCGTAACTCAACGAGAAATCGTGATGATGATAGCTTTGCGCCCTTAGGCCTGCTACGGAGAAAAGTACAAATAAAAGCAGAAATATTTTTTTCATGTCTTGAATAAGATTCGTAACAAACATACAAAATTCCCGCCTTAAACCGGAAACTCGTTTAGATTCGCCAAATAGTTAGACAACCTTTAGGAGATATAGTTGTATTTTGAAAAATATTAGCAGGATAAAAAAACTTTTCTATACATCCACCGATGTAACTTTAAACGTTTTTCCTTTTAATCGGGCGTCGGCTTTAAACTTTACACTTTTGTATTTTTGCAGCAACCGTTTTCTGTTTTTTGATTCGTAACCGATGGCATGGTTGAGTTGGGCCGGAGCAACGGAAATAACTATCGGATTTGATGGGTTAACATGGATGCTTTGTAGCTTATCATACCATATTTCGGTTAAAACCAACTCCTTAAAAGAGGGGTGGAAAGGGCCGTCAATCAGCTCTTCGCCACTGAGTAAGCCTTCGGAGGGATGTAACCCCGTGCGGATAACCTGAACCCCCGCATTTTCAAATACCGGTAAAAGATGTTTGGTCCACTCAACTGCCTGCGGTAAAGTAAGCGGCTTGTATTTTCCTTGTTTGTACCAGGTGTGCAGGGCAGTATCCTTAATTACTACCGTAGGATAAATGCGTGTGTTGGATGCTCCCAGCGAAATAATGGTTTTGGCTGTCGTTACAGCCTTTTCAAGCGTATCACCCGGCAGGCCAATCATCATTTGAAGCCCCAAATCGAACCCTTGCTGTAATATCATTTTTGCAGCGTCAATGGTTTGCTGTGGTGTGTGGCCGCGATACGACTGTTTTAAAACTTCGGGGTCAAACGACTGGGCACCCAACTCGATGGTGGTTACGCCATAGTCTTTTAAAAGTGCCAGAACCTCCCCATTGATGTAGTCGGGACGGGTGGATAAACGAATGCCCTGAATAAGTCCTTTTTCGAGATAGGGACGGGCGAGTCTTAAAAAATTTTCCTGCTGCAAAAGCGGCAGCCCTGTGAAACTACCTCCAAAAAAACCAATCTCCACATGACAGTTTTCTTTGGGGAAAGTAGCGAGATAATCGTTAACAGTTTTTATGATTTCATGGGATTGGGGTATGGCAATATGCCCCGATATTTTGCGTTGATTACAAAATGCGCATTGAAACGGACAAGCCAATTCGGGAATAAATACAGGTATGTTAAAGTGTTTTTTCAACGCTTCAAATGGTTTTGGCAAAAATGCCATTTTTTTAAATACTTTTGCAGGTTTAATTTTAGAATTTAATATTAATGGTGAAAAACAGAGAGAAAATGAAAAAATCAGCAACCCTTATGAGCCGGCTTTTGATGCTTTCGCTGGTAGTGATAATTGCCATGGGTGGTGCCACATCGTGTAAAAGCAAAAAGAAACTGGCCAGAGAAAAAGCAGAAGCCGAATATCAGGCCAAGGTAGCACAGGCAAAAAAAGATTTAACAGCCATGTTAAACGACGAAACCAATTGGACATTGCCCGAAAAACAAGAAAGGTTAAAAACGATTAAATCGTATAACATCGACGATCAGGATGTAAAAGATTTAATTGTTAAGGTTGAAGCCAAATTGAAAGAGGAAGAAAGAGCCGCTGAGGAGGCACGGCTTAAAAAGAAAGAAGAGGAGATGTCCAATAAGCTACGGCGAAAATATCAGTTGATTGTTTACACCTTAGATAACATTGCAAAAGCTAAAAACTTCGACGAAGCCAACAACCAAATTGAAGGTGCGTTGAATTTATATGCCACACCCGATGTTCCGGTATTGATTATCATTAGTAAAAACAAAGGGTATAACGATTACGACAGGCCTACAACCATTTCTAAATTTATGAACTATTTAAAAGATACCAAAAAATTTAACTACGATATTGAATCGGCCAAGTACAACGACGACGGTAAAATTACAGAACTTGAATTAATAAAAAAATAAATCCATGAAACGTATAACATATTTATTGATATTGGTTTTTGGCCTCGGATTATCATCGCAACTGTGGGCACAGGATAACCTTACCCCCGAACGTAAACAGGCCATCGACAGCCTTGCACTGGAAAAGGTAAAAGACCTGAGTAAATACATCAGTATTATTGGCGACAAAGAAACCCCCTGGAGCGAGGCCAACCGTGTAATCGACCGTGCCGAAGAGCTGTTTATGCAGGGCAGCGAAATGGGTGTGTCGTCGTTGGTTAAACCCGAAATAAAGTATTATCCGGTTCGCAAATATTTTGAACGGTTGATGCGTCTTAACTACAACAAAGTTGAAATTGAATGGTACGATATTGAGTATGTAAGCGATTTACAACGGCAGCCCGATGGTACCTATGTTGGCGTTATTACCGTGTTTCAAAAGTTTAAGGGATACGACAAAGAGGGGCGTTTGATTTATCAGGATACCACAAAAAAAGACATCACCGTTTACGTAAAACGCAAAGAAACTCAAATTGGCGGCCGTTTGATTGGTTTCTGGGATGTGTTGCTCGGCGATATCAGGGTTAAGGAAACAACGCTGTAGCAAAAGCTTTAAGTAGTAACGACCCGCGGCTATGGGTTTGAGATAACCGGTAGCCGGAACAGGTGTTTATTGTTTAAGGATGTTTTGGGGCTTGTTACTGTCCGGTTTTGTTACTGCGGGTAGGTTGGGTCCTCGCAAATTATTGTTCCGAATTATAATTGTGTGACGGATTTGAACAAGCGTGGTGGATGAGTTCTTTCAGGTTGGTGACTGCCTCCTGCATGCAAGCACAAATGCGACCTGAAAGAACGAAAAAAGGAAAAACATGAGCTGTTTCAAAAACCTAATATGATAAAACTAAAGCATATACTAATAGCATTCCTAATCTTAAAAAGTTTGTTTCTGTCGGCACAGCCGCCGGTTTTTGTAAAGCCCATCGAAGGAACTTACGGACAGGATTTCATCATTGTAAATTATGTGGATTGGGATGTTGGCGACTCTATCATCGATTGTAATTGCGGTACTAAAACCTATGATGGGCATCAGGGTACCGATTTTGTTATCAGCGGTTTTACACAAATGGACGAGGGTGTTAACATTGTAGCGGTTGACTCCGGTGTGGTTGTTTTTGTGCACGATGGCGAGTTTGACCGTCATACCGATGGTGATTCTACACTTGGCCTTGGCAATTATGTTGCCATTAAGCACAGCGGCCGGTATTTTGCGTATTACGGACACATGAAAAAGTACTCGATAGTTATTGGCGTGGGCGATTCGGTGGTTCCGGGGCAAGTTATCGGGCAGGTTGGTAGCTCGGGCAATTCTACCGACCCGCACCTGCATTTTGAGCTTTGGTACGATTCGTTGTTTTT
This sequence comes from Bacteroidales bacterium, assembly GCA_015493215.1. Lineage (GTDB taxonomy): Bacteria > Bacteroidota > Bacteroidia > Bacteroidales > F082 > B16-G9. The sequence goes on from WGDP01000174.1 coordinate 29,320, forward strand.
AGTTGACCCCTTTGCAGGTTCTTGTGGCAACAACTATTCTTTTTGGATAGATTCACTGCCTTACGACACAAATTTTAATGTTTGGGATTGGGGATTGTGCGATTATGTCCCACCGCTCGACTCGCTGCGGGAGCGACCCACACCAAGGATAAATTTTAATAATCAAGATTCCATAATTACATTCTGGAACCTTCAATATGGTATAAAATCGGGTGATTCGACACGCATAGAATGGATTACTCCCCAAGGCAATTTGTGGTTCGATTATAGCTTCACATATCAAAGCGACTGGTGGTTTTATTACTATTATTCCTATATATCCACGCCACCCGATACCTATTTAGGCGAGTGGACATATAATTATTATTATAATGACAGCCTGGTGCTGACCGGCCATTTTCTGCTTGAGCTTCCTTTAACGCAGCCTGAAATTGAGCATATGCCGGAACTGGTTGTGCGACATTACGGAAACGGAACCATTGCTGTTGAAATCCCGGAAACATTAACTGCCGGATATGTTGAAATTTACGATTTATCAGGAAAACGCCTGATAAAAAAGGGTTTCAATAATAAAAAACGCATTTTGTTGGATGTTAGTGGAAAAAGTTACAGACATGGCCTTTACTTAATTGTTTTAAGAAACCCCAAAGGTGTAATGATACGTAAAATTGTTTTGTAGCCACCAAGACTAAAAATAATTAAAAAATATATTGTAACACACAAAAAAGGATACTACCGGTTTGGAGAATTTACGGATGAGCTTGCGGTGCGTTGGATGTCAAGCCCCCGGTATCTTACGAGTAACGTCTCTGAGGGTTTGACTGCCAATGGAATTTAGAAGTGAGATACGATGAAAACAGAGCTAAAATATCCCCCTAAAACCATCAACCCGCCTTGTTGTGAACATTTGAGGATGTCAGGCTCTTTTCATTCTGTAACGAACAATAATAAAACCTGATATAAGCAGCAGGCTGAAAGCCAGTGCCCAGTCGGCCAACGGAACAGAAGAGGTACCCGTTAAACAGAATGCTAAATTTCCAAATGTGAAATACATCATAGGGCTGCCATTTAAGCTGGCGGCAAATTTACTATCGCCTTGCGCTGTGTTTAACCAGCTAAAAACACAAGGGTAATTAGTAGGATTCTTTTTATAAACAAGTACCCAGCCATTCGATAATGAAAAAGATGAAGGGAAAGTTACGTCATACCTTAAAACAGGCAAAGTTGCAAGTATTGTATCACCTGTTTCCACAGGTGTAACAGTAACATTAAAAGTTTGCACCAACGCTCCAATCGAGCTATTTTGATCCTGAAAAAATTCAATCCGAAAATCCTGAGGGCCGGGCGTATAACAATTCGTAGTCTGACCGTCACTCATAACACCCCAAAAAGTAATACCCCCGATTTCTTCAGTCAATCCGGAAAAGTTTTCAGCACTTTTCCATTGATGACTGTCAACAATTCCCTCGTCCGATTGCATTGCATTGTTAAAATTTACCGGAGGTTGATTGAAAATAGCATTGGAAGGACAATTGGTTCCGCTGCCTGTAGGCGCATAAATTGGGGCACCTGAATCGTTTGGAAAACTAAACGAAACCTGTCCGAAAGAAACAGAAATGATACTCCCAAAAATCAAAAGTAAATATAATCTTTTCATGTCAAAAACCAGTTAAATTATAAAAATTAAAAGTATAAAACTTATCAAAATAATTAAAGTGGATTTTGTATTTGTAATGTGTCTAAATCTAAAACGCCATCCACAAAGAAAAAGTCAGGTAATGTCGTTCTTAAAAATAAAATCTATTCTCTGATTAATTGTCCCATCGGATTATTTTTCCCGAATTTATAGGAATATCAATGCACTATGACCTGTGACAAGTGAACGGGTAATTCAGGGAAAAGCATATTGATTTGGGTTATTTTAACCTTGATACTTTTGAGCTAAGGAATTAATTATGTGCTGTCAGTAGTTTTTAGATAGCAAAGGGTATTGATATTGTAATTAACCATGAGGTACAAGAGCCTTCATGATTTGAAAAACGTTGGTGTGTGAATGGGGATTAGGGGTGAGATACAATGAAAATAGAGCCGAAATAACCTCCCAAAAACAAAAAATGACCACCTCTAATAAACAGATAACCAATTTTTTAACAATCATTTAAGTTACCCGACCAGGGCTTCCCAATTCGTAAACTCATCGGGATAAACTTCTCACCCTGTTCAAGCAAAAAAGCTTCCACTAACGTGAAAGCTTTTGTTGCCCGACCAGGGCTTCCCGATTCGTAAACTCATCGGGATAAACTTCTCACCCTGTTCAAACAAAAAAGCTTCCACTAACGTGAAAGCTTTTGTTGCCCGACCAGGGCTTCCCGATTCGTAAACTCATCGGGATAAACTTCTCACCC
>WGDP01000175.1 GCA_015493215.1 Bacteroidales bacterium
TATATCCTGCCAAACCTGGCGCCGGCTTGCAAACTTCCGATGAGTTTAAGGTAATAAACCTGATTAATGATTATCGAAGGAGGGGTCATCTGTTTACCAAAACAAATCCTGTAAGAAAAAGAAGAGTCTATACCCCTTCGCTTGATATTGAGAACTATGGACTAACTAAGGCCGATCTTGAAAAAACTTTTCAGGCAGGGAGTGAAATAGGACTGGGTGCTGCCAAATTAAAGGATATTGTTAACTTTTTACAAGAAACCTATTGTAGCAGTTTTGGTGCCGAATATATGTTTATCCGTGAGTTGAAAACGCTTACATGGTTACGGAATAGATTTGAAAAAACCAGAAACAAGCCCGATTTTGACAACGAAGAAAAAAAATACATCCTCACTAAGCTGGAACGTGCTGTATTTTTTGAGAATTTTTTACAGAAAAAATTTCCCGGGCAAAAACGTTTTTCTCTTGAAGGAGCCGAGTCGCTTATCCCTGCACTGGATGCGGTTATGGAAAAAGGCTCCGAACTTGGTGTGGAAGAGTTTATTATAGGTATGCCTCATCGTGGAAGGCTTAACGTGCTTACCAACATTATGCGTAAGCCCTTTGAAGATGTTTTTTCGGAGTTTGAAGGTAAGGAGTTTGACGAAGAGGGCCTCTTGGGTGATGTTAAATACCATCTCGGTTATAGCGTTAGGCGTAAAACCAGCAAGGGTAAAGAGGTTAAATTAACCCTTACCCCTAATCCATCGCATCTTGAGGCTGTTGACCCTGTTGTTGAGGGTATTACGCGCGCTAAAATAGATATGGAATACCAGCATGATACCAATAAAATTGTGCCGGTTCTGTTGCATGGCGATGCTTCCATTGCCGGACAGGGTGTTGTTTACGAAGTGTTGCAAATGGAAAAATTAAAGGGCTATTCAACCGGTGGTACCATCCATTTGGTCATCAACAATCAAATTGGCTTTACCACCGATTATCTCGATGCCCGTTCGTCAACCTATTGTACCGATGTGGCTAAAACCACACTGTCACCTGTTTTTCATGTAAATGGCGACGATGCCGAAGCGGTTGTTTATGCCGTTCAGATGGCCGTTGAATTTAGAAATGAATTTCATAAAGATGTTTTTATCGATATTTTGGCCTATCGTAAATATGGCCATAACGAAGGAGATGAGCCGAGATTCACACAACCGATTTTATACAAAGCCATCGAAAAACATCCCAACCCATACGAAATATACAAACAGCGGTTGCTGGACGAAAAAGTTGTAACAGATGAATACTGTACGGCCAACGAAAAGAAATTTATTGCAACCCTCGAAGAAAACCTTGCCAAAGGGAAATCGCATAAAAAAAACAGCATTGATAACTTTTTAAACGAAATTTGGAATGGAATAGAAAAAGCCGATGATGCCGACTGGCACAAGCCTGTTGATACCTCCATTTCAGAAAAATCTTTAATGCTGATAGCCGAAAAATTGGGAAGCTTGCCTGCTGATAAAAAATTCTTTAGAAAAACCGTCAGACTTCAGCAGCAGCGTAAAAAGATGGTTTTGGAAGAAAAAAAACTGGACTGGGCTATGGGTGAACTGATGGCCTATGGAAGCCTGTTGACTGAAAATATTCCGGTGCGTTTGAGCGGCCAGGATGTCGAGCGAGGTACTTTTTCGCATCGGCATGCCGTGTTGAGGTTGGAAGATTCGGAGGAAAAATATATTCCCCTTCAAAATCTGACAAAAAACCAGGCACCGTTCTCCATTTACAACTCACACCTTTCGGAGTATGGTGTATTGGGCTTCGAATATGGATATTCGCTCACTTCACCATATGCGCTTACCATTTGGGAAGCCCAGTTTGGCGATTTTGCCAACACAGCGCAGGTGATTTTCGACCAGTTTTTAAGCAGCGCCGAAAACAAGTGGAATGTGATGAATGATTTGGTGGTGCTGCTGCCTCACGGCTACGAAGGACAGGGGCCGGAGCACTCCAGCGCCCGTGTTGAGCGGTTTTTAACCCTCGCCGCTGATAACAATATGCAGATAGTTAACTGCACCACTCCTGCCAACTTTTTTCATGTGCTGCGTCGTCAGCTGAAAAGAAATTTTAGAAAACCACTTGTTGTGTTTACACCCAAAAGCCTCTTGAGGCATCCAAAGGTTGTTTCACCCGTTTCCGGGTTTACAGAAGGCGGATTTGTGGAAGTTATTGATGATGCAACGGCCAATCCTGAAAAAGTTAAAAGGGTTGTTTTTTGTACCGGCAAGCTTTATTACGATTTACTCGAAGAAAAAGAAAAACACAATTACGATTTTATAGCCCTTATTCGTATTGAGCAACTCTACCCGTTTCCTAAAAAACAGGTGTTGGCACTTACAAAGAAATACCACATGGCCGAAACTTTTATGTGGTCGCAGGAAGAGCCGGCCAACATGGGTGCCTGGGATTTTGTTAAAAAAACACTAAGCGACGACCTGCGGATAATTCATATTGCAAGACCCGAAAGCGGTAGCCCTGCAACAGGCTCTTCAAAATTTCATATTATCCAGCAACTGAAAATTGTTGAAAAAACATTTCATGAGTGTGATTGTCCTTATATTGACTATGAATGCGAAATGGCTTGTATCGGAAACAAATGGCAGTCGTTTGAAAGAGAGATTGAAGAGCTGCAAATCGATAATATTGATGCCGCGTTACACAACGGTCTAAGGCCATTAAAATAAAAAAGGAGGAATTTTTTCTCCTCAGATAATAAAGACAGAAAAAACTTACTGATATGATTGAGATTAAAGTTCCCTCACCGGGCGAATCGATTACCGAAGTGCAAATTGCTGCCTGGCTGGTTGAAGACGGCCAACAGGTTGAAAAGGATCAGGATGTTGTTGAAATTGACTCCGATAAGGCAACACTGCCTGTAGCTGCCGAAGCCGATGGAAAAATTAAAATTATTGCCAACGAAGGCGATACGGTTGAAGTAGGTTCGGTTATCGCTACCATCGATACCGATGCTGTTGGTACTATTCAAAAAAAGGATAAGCCCAAGGTTGAGGAGTCTGTTGTACAAAAAGAGCCTGCAAAGGCAACCGACAATAAAGCTGATGCCGTTGAGTCAAAACAGCCTGCTGCAAAGAGCAACATCGACCTTACTATTTCGCCACTGGCGCGTAAGCTGATGGAGACTGAAAACGTTTCGGAGCAGCAGTTGATCGACTTCTTTAAAAGCAACCGCGTCAGTAAAAAAGATGTGGAGTTTTATTTGAATGAAAAAGACCATGTTTCTTCAACAACCGGAGGAAATATCCCGGGTGCTTCTGCATGGACAGGCAGCCGCAACAAAGAAACAAAGAAAATGAGCATGTTGCGTAAAAAACTTGCTCAACGATTGGTTTCCGTTAAAAATGAAACTGCCATGCTCACCACCTTTAACGAAGTGAACATGACGCCCATTATGGAACTTCGTAAAAAATATAAGGAGGCTTTTAAAGAAAAACATGATGTGGGGCTGGGATTTATGTCGCTGTTTACCAAAGCCGTTACCGAAGCCATTGCCCATTTTCCGGCCATCAATTCTCAAATTAATGGCGACGAGATTGTTCAGTTTGATTATGTTGACGTGGGTATTGCCGTAAGTGCTCCCAAGGGACTGGTTGTTCCGGTGGTTCGTAATGCCGAAATATTGTCGCTGGCTGAAATTGAAAAAGAGATTAAACGGCTGGCGGTAAAAGCACGCGAAAACCGAATTACCATTCAGGATATGGAGGGAGGCACTTTTACCATTACCAATGGTGGTGTGTTTGGTTCCATGCTGTCAACACCCATTCTCAATCCACCGCAAAGTGCCATTCTCGGCATGCATAACATTGTGGAGCGTCCCATTGCTGTAAATGGCAACGTTGAAATCCATCCCATGATGTTTATCGCCCTAAGCTACGATCATCGTTTAATTGATGGGCGTGAATCGGTTGGCTTTTTGGTTAAAGTTAAAGAGATGCTCGAAAATCCCGAACGAATGCTGTTTGGCTCAAAAAAACCTGTGGAAGTACTTCTTGGGTTATAATTTATTAATCAACTTGCTTAAAGTTAACCCAATGATAATGAGGTTGAAATGTTACAAACCAGAAAAATGAATTCCATTCCCCTCCTTGGAGAGCCTGTCCCGACTTGAGTTTGGGAGGTGCAGGGGTGGGGTTAAAAAAATATCAAAATTTGATTTTTTGGAGTTAATAGCTGTAGGCTTTTTATTTAGTTTTGTAACATAAATGAAAAAAGAGCCTGACCATATTAAAACCATTTCTGTTGAAGAGCAGGAACGCAGGGAAATTCTCCGGCGGTACAAGCATCTTATCGAAGTGTGGCACACTCGTAAAGAAACGCAGGACAGGTGGGAAGTGCGTAAAGCTTTCAGGGTTGCTGCCGATGCACACAAAGACATGCGCCGTAAAAGTGGTGAGCCGTTTATTTTTCATCCCCTTGAGGTAGCTACCATTGCCGCCGGTAATCTGGGGTTGGGACGGACTTCAATCATTGCGGCACTGCTTCACGACACGGTAGAAGATACTGACCTTACCCTGGAGGATGTGGAAGGGATGTTTGGTGAAAAGGTTGCCCGAATTATCGACGGCCTTACTAAAATTGCAGGAATTTCCGAAACAGCTTATAGTACCAATCAGTCTGAAACACTAAAAAAAGTGTTGCTTACCATGTCCGACGACGTAAGAGTAATTTTAGTTAAGCTGGCCGACCGTTTGCACAACATGCGCACCCTTGACGCCATGCCGCGTCTTAAGAAACTGAAAATTGCCTCCGAAACGCGTTACATTTATGCCCCCCTCGCCAACAGCCTTGGCCTTTATGATATTAAATCCGAATTGGAAGAGCTCTCTTTTAAATATTCTAACCCGGATTATTACAGACAAATAAAACATCAGATTAATCAGTATAAACCTGAGTTGGAAAAACGTTTCGAGGTTTTTAAAAAACCTGTTGAAGAATATTTTTCCGGCTCTTCCAATGTTGAAATTCAACTTAGAAACAAAACAGCCTTTTCCATTTGGAAAAATATGAACGAAAAGGAGTTGACCTTTGAAGATGTGTTTTTAACCCCAACGGTTAAACTGATTGTAAAATCGAAACCTGAACAGGAAAAGGTAGCTTGTTGGACGACTTATGCCTCGGTAACAAATATCTTTAAAACAAAAAACAGTAAGCTGTTGGATTTAATTTCTCAGCCCAAAACAAATGGTTATTCTGCCATTCATACTACCGTAATGATACCCGGAGGAAATTGGGTTAATGTTCACATATTAAGTAGCAGAATGGAAGAAATAGCTACCCGGGGTTATGCTGCATACTGGAAATATCGTGATAAAAACGATCAGGAAGGGCTTGAAAAATGGCTCATCAGGACTCGTGAGCTTTTAAAAGAGGCCAACGATGAAGCCATTCCGTTTATTGATGTTTTCCGGAAAAATCTTTTTACCGAAGAAATTATTGTGTTTACCCCCACCGGCGATTTGATTCCTCTGCCCAAAGGTGCTACGGTTCTCGATTTTGCCTATGCCATTCATACCGATTTGGGGAATAAGTGTATTGGCGCCAACGTAAATCGAAAATTAAAGTCGTTTGATTATGAGTTAAGTGCCGGTGACCAGGTGGAAATTATTAACTCGAAACTTGATAA
>WGDP01000176.1 GCA_015493215.1 Bacteroidales bacterium
GGGCGTGCTCCAGGCGATGATGATTGGTTTCGCAGTAATAATGGAGGGTCAGAAGGTTTTCTCATCCCTCCCGGAGATGGTTTTTATGCAGTTTCTAATAGCAATTCAGCAGGAACAAATCTTAGCGCAACAAATTATCTGGTTACACCCATGATTGATTTACGTGGAAGAGACTCCATATATCTGAAATTTCAATCTTATTTTGATGGAGGGTCTGGCGAAAGTGCTACGGTAATGTACAGTACTGATACGGGTTTTAACTGGATACCATTAGATTCTATGGCGCCTAATTTTAACTGGGTAAATGAATCTGTTGATCTTTCTGCCTTTGCAAACCCGGATAGCAGTACTTTTTACATCGCTTTTTATGCTGACGACCATCATGATTGGGCTTCCGGTTGGGCAGTTGATAATGTATATTTTTCTACCGGAGATGCGAACCCAAACGGCTATTTTGTTTTTTTGGATAATCAAATGATTGACTATATAGACCACGATACCAACAGCTACACTTTTCAAAATCTTACTTACGGACAAACCTATACGGGAGGTATCTCAGCAGTGTACGACTGCCGCACTTCAGAAACGGTGGAAGCCACATGGACCTCTTCCTATTTATACCCGCCTCAAAACTTTACAACGGAATATACCTATAATACCGATGAGGTACTTGCCACCTTTACCCCTCCTGCCATTGTTTCGTCCGACACCGATTATAACCCCCTGTCCTTTAATATTTATGTGGACAATTCCATATTCGTTAATAGCCCTTATCAGGGCCAACCTGTTAACGACACCATTAAAGTTATTTTAGATGATATTAGTCTGGGCACTCATACATTTAAGGCTTCGGCATTATACGATTTAACTGTTTATGGTTATCCCGGTGATACTGCCGAATCGATGGTTACCAGCAGCGACACTCAAAATGTCAGGTATGGCTTTGCTCTTCCCTTTTTTGAGGGATGGAAAGTTCCGGATTTTCAAATTAATAATTGGAGCCGTTCTAATAGTAGCGGACCTTGGCTGTTTGATACTGTTGATGGAAACCCGACACCTTCGGTATATTATAAGCCGAATTTTTATGGTAATTATTCACACTTAAGATCTTATTATTTAAATGCCGATTCCATTTCGGATGGAAACATCTACCTTGATTTTGATTTAAAATATGAGCAGGATTCAAACCTAATTAGTTATTTTAGAATAGAAGTTAAAAAGGGTGTTCAGGGAGGATGGAAAGAAATACGCTCATTCACACCCCCAAACCATAATTACACATATCCCCGACAGCACATTAACATTACGCAATACGCTAAACATAAGATTTTCAGGGTGGGTTTTATAGGACAGTCTTATGGTGGTGGTGGTGGAGTCAAATGGTTCATCGACAACATTCATATTTATCGTATTTGTGAACCACCTGCTAATCTTACAGGTGAATATTTTTGGCATGACTCTGTCCCCGGACAAGAAAACTACGGCCTGAAAATTTGCTGGGATGCGCCAAACAGCAGCAATCGTTTTTATTCCGGTGCAAGCTCTAAAAACAGCCGAACCATGACCGGGTTTAACCTTTATCGTAAAGGTGAAGATGAACAGAATTACACTTTATATGCCACCATCCCTTTTGATACTACCAACTCCTCGTACTGTTTTTATGATAGTTATCCCAATGTAAACCCCCAAAATATTTACTGTTACAAGGTAACCGCTGTGTGGGAAGATATTGAGCTATGCGAATCGGAACCGGCAACTCTACAGAATTATCCTTATAAAGATAGCGTTTGTGTTTATGTTACGGGGATAAAAAAACAGAATCAGGATAATGGTGTTATAATTTATCCAAATCCTGCCAACAACCGGATTATTGTGCAAAGTCAATATCCTGTTACCAAAGTCGAAATTTTAACCTTATCAGGAACAGTAGCTTTAAAAATAGCGGGATTGCATCAAGATAAAACCGAGGTAGATGTATCACAACTTCCGGTAGGGCTTTACCTTGTAAAGGTTTATGGCAAAGATGGTTTGACAAGTATTGGAAAGGTGGCGATACAATAACCAACTATTTATTATTGTCTTTATGAACTGTAAAATTTTGTGTATGAAAAACATTTACAACATTTCTCTAAAAGTGTTTGTTGCAGTGATAATGTGGTTGGGCTTTGTTACATTTTTACATGCGCAAAACAATTACTATCAGGTACAAATTACCGTAAACGGATGTCAAAACAACCCGCTTGCAGGAGCGCAGGTAATGTTGGATGAAATTTCTGCTGACAAGGCAGTTGCTGTGTTGGAGCACTATACCCAACTTACAGATAGCAACGGCGTTGCCGTTTTCGACAGTGTAAAAAGCAGTGTTTACAATATGACTGTTTGGAAGCCAACTTATGACACTTTAACGCAAAACAACCTCGTAATTCATGCCGACTTTAGCACAGTGGTAAGTTTGATACCTATCGCTTATCCTCCGCTTGTTTTCTGTGTTGATTCATTTACATCTATCGCTACCTGGCGTGAGCCACAAATAATTTATGAAGGAATACCATTTGAAGACTTTGAAGATGAACAATTTCCGCCTCCCGGTTGGCAAACTTATGGGCGTGCTCCAGGCGATGATGATTGGTTTCGCAGTAATAATGGAGGGTCAGAAGGTTTTCTCATCCCTCCCGGAGATGGTTTTTATGCAGTTTCTAATAGCAATTCAGCAGGAACAAATCTTAGCGCAACAAATTATCTGGTTACACCCA
>WGDP01000177.1 GCA_015493215.1 Bacteroidales bacterium
TTCTGGTAAAGGCTAAACCGGTAAGATAAAAATGCTATGCGTTGTTAAAACTGATAAATGCAATTCCGCTTTCGAGGTCACCCAAAATATCTCCAACTTTTTTTTCTTTCAGGCTTTTATAAAGTCCTTCTCTAAACACGTGATACTCATCGTGAATGGGACATGGTTTTTCATCGTCGCACGCCACCAAACCCAATCCGCATCGCTTAAAAAACGAAAGGCCTTCGTTGGCATCGATGATATCTAATAAGGAGATTTTCAAGGTTTCCGGTGTGGCATAAAAACCGCCGGTGGGGCCTTTTGACGAAAAAATAATTTGTTTCCTGACCAAATGTTGCAGTACTTTTCCAAGATACGACTCGGGAAAGCCCAAATCGCCGGCAATGGTTTTAATGCCAAGACGCACCTCTTCGGAGGAATTTTTGGCAAGGTAAACCACTGCCCGCAACGCATATTCGGTCGATTTGGAAAACATAAACTATTGATTTAACTGTGCTCTGCCCTCGTCGGTAATAAGATCAGGCGTCCATTGCGGCTCCCAAACCAAATTTACTTTCACTTCATATCCCGGAAAATTAACCTCCAAAACAGTTTGTACATGTTGCATAATGGAATCGCCCACCGGACAACCCGGTGTTGAAAGGGTCATATCCACTTCAAGGGTTTTTGCTTCATCGTTTATTGAAACAACATAAATTAGTCCGAGGTCAACAATATTAACCTCCACCTCAGGGTCGGGAACCTGTTTTAAAATGTCAAGAACTTTTTGTTCTTCGGCTGAAAATTGTGTTTGTATCATGATTATTTTGTTTGTTTTTTATGAAAAATAAGTTTTGAAGCGTTAATGGCATACACGGTATTGGTAAACAACATTACCAGGGTAGCAGCCAAAACAACATATTTTATTGAAAACAGCAATCCTATAATAAAAAGAAGAATGGTAACTACAAACGAATAGGTATGCAGGTTCACCAGTTTGCTGTTGTACATCTGTCCCGGCAGGGGCGTTTTTTGTTTACCCACCAGCTTTTGATAATAGAAAAGCCAGATGATAAACGGCAGGGTTTTATAGGTCTGGCCAAAAATCAAGCCGGTAAAAAAGCCATAAATCATTAAAATACCGGCCAAAATTTCCAACCTTCCCGCAGGTAGCCCGAAAAAAGCATCGCCAATATAAACGGCAATAAAGGCAAGGGTAGCCAAAGCCAATATGGATAATGCAACAGCAGTTGGTTTCATGCCTGCGTCCAGCTTTTTACGCATACGTTTTGAAAAAACATCGTAATTAAACCATAAAAACAGGATAACGCCTGCCAGCACCAATAAAAGAGAAAGGGCAAACAACAGCGTTGGATAATTTGGAATCCACGCCAAAACAAAGGCCATTAAAACACCTGCATTAATCAGGTAAAAACCCTTTTTTAGTAAGTCTTCTCTTGTTTTATGGACAATTAAAAACATTGGCATCAGGCGGGCAGCCACCCCTATAATAAGCATCAAAAACCATCCCGCCAATCCTACCACAAGGTGTGTTTTCAAAAACTGCGTGTGGGCTATGGGCAGCCAATGATAACTCATGTTCATCACCATAAATAAACCCAGCGAAACATTTAACAACAGGTATAAACCCGATGCAATAATATATAACCTGCTGATGCTCTTTTTGGGAGATGCAGCGGCACTTTTTAAGGTATTGATGGCAAACAACAGCACGGCGATAATAATAAAAGTTCCTCCCATGGCTATGTTATGGGTAAACTTAAAATCAAACTTTAAAAAACCCGACACCAAAAAAAATACGCCGAAGACCATAATAACAAGGGTTGCATAGGCCAGTTTCTCACTGTAGAGTTTCACCTCCATCACCACCGGAATCAGCTGATAAAGCGCCCCAAAGATGACCATTATTACCCATCCAAGAATCATAAGGTGCGTAATCGACAGTATTTCAGGGGTGATGTGATAACCCAAAAAATGGTCGTAATGAACCACCGAAAACACCGAGGCAATAAGCAGGCCTATGGCTCCGATTAAAAAATGAGGCACAACCACCCATACCGAGGGTGCATTTTTTGTGCTTAGTCCGGCTTCCATTATTTAAAAATTATCAATTTAATATTGTCGTTATCAATCTCTTCCGAAACCCATTTGTAGCCACGGTCTTCCATCTCCGGAATTAAATATTGCGGCAATTTTTTATGATGCACATACAAAGCCTGTCCCTCTTTCAACTGCTCCAAGGCTTCTAAAATAGAGACCATTGGCATGGGCATTTCCAGGTCACGCACATCAATTTCATTCATCTTGTTTGCATATTTTGCCTCAATATCCTTAAACGAAACCGCCTCTTTTTGCACTTCCTTTTCCTCCTTTTTTTCCTGCGCGTCATCCTTTTCTAGATAGGTATAAACCAGTCCGCTTTCAGGGCGCTCGGTTTCGTAAACATATCCTTTCTTTTTTAAAAGATTCAACAACGGAATAGGCTCGAAAGTGTTAATAATTAAAAGTGTTTCGTCATCATTCATGGTTTTTAGTTTGGCCATAATGGCTTCAAAAGGATCGACACCACCCTCTAAAATCGGGCGAACATCCATCTCTACAATTTTATTTTTCTTCATATTACTTGTTTTATTATTAATTCTGTATTTATCGGCAGGCGAAGCCGTTTCGCAACCACACTCGTCTGCTGTTTCAAATCCTATTTCTTTTAACTTATCAATCATTACGCAAACGGGTACTCCTCCTATCCGTGCAGCCTCGGCAATGGAAACCCGTGCCGCAAGCGTTTTGCGCAAAAACGGATTGTTAAGCTTTTTAAAATGCTTGTTTATTGAACTTATTACTTCAATGGTTTGCTCATTCTCCTTAATAAGCTTTGATATCTTTGTTTTTGAACTTATTTTCATCTGGTAATTTTTTTGCAAAAATAAACATTTTTTTGTATTTAAGATAAAAAGGTCTTTTATTCTTTTACCAAATTTTAAAATCATTATTTTTCACCTTATATAGTTGTCTGTTAAGCCTTTTTTATTATTTTTGCACCCAATTTTTTTGAGACTTAATAAAAGCATGATTAATATAACCTTACCCGATGGAAGCGTAAAGCAATTTGAAAAGGGCACTACTGCGCTTGAAATTGCTAAAAGCATCAGCGAAGGGCTGGCACGCAATGTGTTGTCGGCCAAAGTAAACGGAGTTGTGATGGAGGCCACCCGCCCCATCACCGAAGATGCCACCGTTCAGCTTTTAACATGGCGCGACGAAGAGGGTAAAGCCACCATGTGGCACTCGTCGGCACACCTGATGGCTGAAGCCATTGAAACACTTTATCCCGGCGTTAAGTTTGGCATTGGCCCCGATATTGAAAACGGGTTTTACTACGACATTGATTTTGGCGACTATTCCATTTCGGAAAAGGACTTTCCCAAGATTGAACAAAAGATGCAGGAGCTTGCAAGGCAAAAGCAATCTTTTGTAAGAAAAGAGGTTTCCAAAGCAGAAGCGCTTGACTATTTTAACCAAAAGGGTGATGAGTATAAAGTTGAATTAATCAACGACCTTGAAGACGGACAAATTACCTTTTACGAAACAGGTAGCTTTACCGATTTATGCCGTGGCCCTCATTTACCCGACACTTCGTTTATCAAAGCCATCAAACTGCTAAAAATAGCAGGTGCCTACTGGCGTGGCGATGAAACCCGAAAACAACTTACCAGAATTTACGGTATCACTTTTCCAAAGAAAAAGGAGTTAACCGAATACCTGAACCTGCTTGAAGAAGCCAAAAAACGCGACCACAGGGTTTTGGGCAAGCAGATGGAACTGTTTGCGTTTTCGGATGCCGTAGGACAAGGGTTGCCCCTGTGGCTTCCCAAAGGAGCACAACTTCGTGAGCTGTTGGAACAATATTTAAAACGGGTACAGCGTGCTGCCGGCTACGAACCGGTAATTACACCTCACATTGGCAATGTAAACCTGTACAAAACTTCAGGGCATTATCAAAAATATGGCGAAGAGTCGTTTAGGCCTATTACCACCCCGCAGGAAGGAGAAGAATTTTTTCTTAAGCCCATGAACTGCCCGCACCACTGCGAAATATTCAAGGTTACCCCACACTCATACCGCGACCTGCCTGTCCGCTTTGCCGAGTTTGGAACCGTTTATCGTTACGAACAAAGCGGCGAGCTGCACGGACTAACAAGGGTAAGAGGCTTTACGCAGGATGATGCTCACATTTTTTGCACACCCGACCAGATAAAAAGCGAGTTCAACGGCGTTATCGACATCATTATGAGAATTTTCAAAGCCCTGAGTTTTGACAACTTCATCACCCAGATTTCGTTGCGCGACCCCAATATACCCGAAAAGTATATTGGCAGCGACGAAAACTGGGAGAAAGCCGAAAGAGCCATTATGGAAGTTGCCGAAGAACGCGGCTTAGATGCAAAGATAGAATACGGCGAAGCAGCCTTTTACGGTCCTAAAATGGACTTTATGGTTCGCGATGCCATTGGCAGAAAATGGCAGTTGGGAACCATTCAGGTTGACTACAACCTTCCCGAACGTTTTGATTTGACCTATATTGGCGCTGACAATGAAAAACACCGTCCGGTGATGATTCACCGTGCACCATTTGGTTCGATGGAACGTTTTGTGGCCGTACTCATTGAGCATTGTGCCGGAAATTTCCCCTTGTGGCTTACCCCTGATCAGGCTATAATTTTGCCAATCAGCGAAAAATATCAGGAATACGCCGAAAAAGTTTTAACTTTGCTGAAAAATTCCGAAATTCGCGCCCTCATTGACGGACGAAGTGAGAAAACCGGTAGAAAAATCAGAGATGCGGAAATGAAAAAAATTCCTTATATGCTGATTGTGGGTGAGAAAGAAGAGAGCGAAGGCACGGTTTCGGTACGAAAACATGGCGGTGAAGACATGGGAACTTTCTCCATTGAAGACTTTGCCAATATGGTTAACAACGAATGTGAACAATTGATGAATATTCAATAAAATAAAGTATTAACTAATATAGGAGGGCTTAACAATAGCACAATACAGAGGCAGACGGGGTCCACGAAGACCATATCAAAAAAAGGAAGACCCGCATAAAATTAACGAACGCATTAAAGCGCCGGTTGTACGACTGGTTGGCGGCAATGTGGAAAGCGATATTTATCAGCTTCGCGATGCCTTACAAAAGGCAAGAGAATTGGAACTTGACCTGGTTGAAATTTCTCCCACAGCAAATCCACCGGTTTGTAAAATCATGGATTACAAAAAGTTTCTTTACGAACAAAAAAAGAAACAAAAGGAAATTAAAGCCAAGTCGGCAAAAATTGTCGTTAAAGAAATCAGGCTTGGTCCCAATACCGACGACCACGATTTTGATTTCAAACTAAAACACGCCATCAAATTCCTTCAGGAAGGGGCAAAAGTAAAGGTGGATGTGTTTTTTAAAGGACGTTCTATTATTTACAAAGACAAAGGAGAGTTAATATTGCTTCGGTTTGCCGAGGCACTTGAGGAGTACGGAAAAGTAGAACGGTTGCCCAAACTGGAAGGAAAGCGCATGATTATGATTGTTGCGCCTAAAAAGTAGAGTTTTTTTAAACTATTTATAAATCATTTAAAATTCATTTAAGCGATGCCAAAAATGAAAACGAAAGCCAGCGCCAAAAAAAGGTTTGTAAAAACCGGCTCCGGCAAAATTAAGAGGAAGCATGCTTACAAAAGTCACATTTTGACAAAGAAGTCAACCAAGCGGAAACGCAACCTGACTTACTTTACCATTATTGACAAAGCAGATGAGAAAACCATCAGAAGCATGATTCGCTAATTAAACAATGTTAAACTTTGTTACAGCCGTTAAAGATTCCTGATGAGATTTGGGAACGCTGTAATGATAAAAATTAAAAAAAATGCCAAGATCAGTAAACGCAGTAGCGTCAAGAGCAAGAAGAAAAAAGCTCATGAAAATGACCAAGGGTCAATTTGGACGCAGAAAAAATGTTTGGACGGTAGCGAAAAATTCGCTGGAAAAGGGCTTGCAATATGCCTACCGCGACAGACGAGCAAAAAAACGTTCCTTTAGATCGTTATGGATTCAAAGGATTAATGCAGGTGCCAGACTTCATGGTATGTCCTACTCAGAATTTATGGGAAAACTCCATAAAAAGGATATCCAAATGAGCCGTAAAGTATTGGCCGACCTCGCCATGAACCATCCCGAAGCTTTTAAAGCCATTGTGGATGCCGTAAAATAGAGAATTTTTTCTCAATATAAAAAAACCCCGGATGAGTAATCATTCGGGGTTTTTGGTTTTTAGCGACTATAGGTAAACCCTTTTTTTAAACCAAAGTAATTCTGGTACCTCCATTATCAACACCAAGCAGGTTGGTTTCGGTAATAATGGCATCGCGGCCGGTATGTTCAACAAACTTAACCGCCGCTTTAATTTTTGGAGCCATGCTCCCTTCACCAAACTGGCCTTCTTTTAAGTAACGTTTGGCATCGGCAATTTTAATTCTATCCAATGCTTTTTCCTGTGGCGTGTTAAAATTTAAAAACACCTTGGGTATGTCAGTCAAAATAAAAAATTTATGAGCTCTGATATGTGAAGCCAACAACGACGAAGCCAAATCCTTATCAATTACGGCATCAATACCCTGCAACTTGTTCTCTTCTTTAAAAAAACAGGGAATACCACCACCACCAACGGCAATAACAATGTGGCCTTCGCGGGCAATTTTTTCGATGGTTTTTTGATTATAAATCATCATGGGTTTGGGTGAGGCTACCACCTTACGCCAACCTCTGCCACGGGCATCTTCCTTATAAACCGCATCCGATTCTTTTGAAAGCGCCTCAACCTCCTCCTTAGTATAATAAGGACCAATGGGTTTGGTCGGGTTTTTAAAGGCCTTATCATCTTTATTTACCAATACCTGTGTAATGATGCTGATGATGTCGCGCTCCATATCCTCTTTCATCAACACATTGCGCAGTTGCTGCTCCAGCATATAACCTATAAACCCCTGCGAGTAAGCCACACTAATATCCAATGGCATATCGGGTACCCCATACATTTTATAACCTGCCGTATTGGCTAACAAAATATTACCAACCTGAGGGCCATTACCATGGGTGAGCACCAGATTATAATCACGTTTCATCAGCTTAAGCAGGTTTTCGCTGGCCTTATAGGCATTTTCTTCCTGCTCGTCGATGGTTCCCTTTTGTCCGGCACGCAACAAAGCGTTTCCCCCAAATGCAACAACTGCTAATTTCTTCATATCTGTATCGTTTTAAAAAAAGAGAGCAAAGCTACAATTTTTCTCCACACAACCAACCCGATATCCAAACTCAGTAAATCGGAACGAATGGAGGCTTCATCCGGATTGCAAATCAGGACGAGCGTGTAGTATTCAGTGAAAATCATAACAACCAAAGCTCGTTCAGGTTTGTAACCTGAATGAGGTATCACGCTTATAACCAAGCTCGTTCAGGTTTGAAACCTGAACGTCTTACCCATCAAAAAGCTTGTTCAGATTGGCCTGCCCTTCTTGCCAACGGCTTGTTTCATCCGGATTTCAAATCCGGACGAGCATGTAGAGAATCAGTTAAATCAGTGTCCTATTTGGTTTAATACAACCTTTAACGCACCAAAACAGGAAATAACCGGATTGAGAAGTCATCTATATTAAAAGTACTCAGGGCTTTATTCCAGCAATAAACCTTTATTTTATCACCTTTTTCGAGACGGGGAAGTACAATGCCAATATGTGATTTTCGCCAAACATGAACCACCTTGTCGGGAACTCTTTTTATTTTAAAGGCTTTGTAAAATTTCTGATTATCAGTACTATCCCTAACATCAACAACATAGAGCGCCTTTTGGGCTGCATTTTCAACCGGCTCAAAAAAGTACAAGCTTGCTATCAAATAGGTTCGATGATGCAACACACTATCAATTACAACATTAAATGATGTGCTAAAAGGCGCCTCTTCGTCAAAACAATAGCTGTTTTTTGATGAATTAAACAAAAGGGTATCGTTGTGTTTCGATTCTGTCCAGCCGGTTGGATGCCCCTCAAAAGTGTTGGTTGTACTAAGCAGCGGTTGGTCAGAAAGTTTCCCATAAAAATACTCATCAGCAGAACCAATAACATTTCGATATTTATCGGAGGTGCGCAAAAAAACATATTGATAGGCCTCGCGGGTCATCGAGTCAACATGGATAATACCTTTGGAGTATTGATAAGTTTGTATGATATTAAGCACTGAAAGCAATAGTACAATCAGTAGCAACACGCCCTTCACCAAAGGTTTTAGTTTATCAACCCAAAGTGCTATTACCAAAGCAAATAATCCGTAATAATCAACCATGGGACGCATTCCGAATCCATCACCATAAAACCAGTTCCACCACGAAGAGAAGATGTAAATCAGCATCAGCAGAAAAAATACAAACCCGTAGAAAAATAATTTAGACCGCCGCCATAAAGCGATGGTTGCCGGAATCAGCAGCAACATAACGGGCGTATATATCAGCCATCCTTTTTTAAAGCCAAATAAAAAAGCTCCCAACCGGGGATGTAAAAAATCAAACCCCTCGCCACGATAGCCATAAACAATAAGATTACCCGTTTGCAAATAATTAATTATGAGCTGAGGCGATATTGCCAACAAAAACAGGATGCTCAGCAGAAGTACATTTTTAAGCGAACCTAAAAGTGCCACCGCCCGTGTTTTTAATATTTGCCTATTTTCAGCCAATAATGGCATCGCAAAAACAACCATTCCGTTTACCGGCCTTATAAGCACCACCATCCCAAAAGCAAAAGCTGCTATAAAAGCATACTTTTTACCCTTGCTTATAAAAAACAACCTTAAAAACCAGAGGAATGCCGTAATGGCAGCAAACGAATAGACATGTGAAAAAGCAACCTCCACAAAAGCATAATGGAAAAGATTGGTTCCGAGCAATAAAAGCAAGACGACCCAAACAGTAACGCGCTCCGAAACTCCATAACTTTTTAACAGTTTTCTTAAAAAGAAAAGTCCTACCCAAAGCCACCACAGGGCAGCAAGTGCTACAGCATACTGATATAGAACAGAATACCCGTCGGCAGGCAAGCCAACCAACGGAGAAATAACTTGAGCAACAAGAAAAAAGGGCAAAATCATCAGCGCTGTGCCTGCCGAGTACTTGTTAACATAAACCGCCCCCACCCTGTGAAAATAGTGCGAAGAATACTCAAGCGGCCTGTTTTTCCTTTCCCTGTTGAGCGCTTGCTTAAAGTCAACCGTATGTTGTAACAACATCACCGGCAGGTAAGCATAATAACCTTTTCCGTCACCGTCAACCATTTTATTGCGAAACGAGCCATCGGGCCACACAAAATTAACCGTTAGAAACAGCAAAAGCATAACCGGTAGCATAGTGCTCCAAAATATCGAACTTTTTATATTCAAAACCATTTTAAATTGAGTTTGGCAGAGCGAAGGTAATCATTGTTGATTATTTTTGTATCCATAACCAAAAAAACAACAAAAATGTCGAAAAAACACAATCCGGCCTCGGCCATACAAGATTTAAAACAATTTGGTGAATTTGGAGGGGTAAACCCTTCCATTACCGACTCAGCAACCTTCACTTTCATGTCAGAAGAGGAGATGATTCATGCTTTTCACGGGGAAGCTCCGGGCTGTTTCTTATACTCCCGCCACTGGAACCCTACCAACCGCTACTTGTCGGAAGCGTTGGCAGCCATGGAAGGAACCGAACTGGCCTGGGTAACCGGATCGGGAATGGCAGCCATCACCACCACGCTGCTTCAGCTTTGCAACAGTGGCGACCACATTATCACCAGCGTTACCACCTATGGCGGCACGTTTGCCTTTTTGAACAACTACCTTAAAAAATTCAATATCGACGTAACATTTGTCAACATTGAAGACCACGATAGCATTCGCAAAGCCATCCGTCCCAACACTAAGGTGCTTTATACCGAAAGTATGACCAACCCGATGTTACAAATTTCAGATATTCCGGCATTGGCTGACATTATTAAAGGAACCGACATTAAGTTAGTAGTTGACAACACATTCACACCCATGATTATCTCGCCTGCACAACTTGGCGCCGATATTGTTGTTTACAGCATGACCAAGTTTATCAACGGGAAAAACGATATGGTTGCAGGAGCTATATGTGCTTCGGAAGCCTTTATTGAAGCCATCAGCAGTGTAAACGATGGCACAGCCATGCTGTTAGGCCCTGTGTTAGATCCATTGCGCTCATCCATGATTTTAAAGAACCTCGGAACTTTACATATCCGCATGCAAAAGCACAGCGAAAATGCCATGTATCTTGCTAAAAAGTTCAAAGAGGCAGGATTAAAATTTGTTTATCCCGGCCTGCCATCGCATCCAAATTACGAGCTTTTCAACAAAATAAGAAACAGCGATTTCGGCTTTGGCGGTATGATTGCCATCGACCTGGAAACTGCCGAAAAAGCAGCTCCATTTATGGAACTGATGCAGGACAAAGGTGTTGGATATCACGCAGTAAGCCTCGGATACTTTAAAACCCTGTTTTCCAATTCAGGTAAAAGCACTTCGTCGGAAGTACCCGAACACATTCAGCAGGAGATGGGCCTTTCGCCGGGATTGGTACGATTTAGCGTAGGCCTCGACCACGACATAGAGCGTACGTGGGAAATGATAAAGGCATGTTTGACAGAATTAAACTACCTATAGAAATTGACAAATACAATAGCAACCAAATTGTGTTACACAGCGCTGCTGATGTTGTTTGCTTTTACAACATCGGCACAGGCTGTCTTTATTGTTGATTCAATCCCGGCCGACACCCCTCCCGGCAGCAATATCTTTCTTGCGGGAAGCCTTAATGGCTGGAATCCGGGCGATAGCGCTTATATGCTTCATAAGAACAGTAGCGGGCATTTTGAAATTACTTTGGACGCACAGGCTGACGGAACTCAAATAGAGTTCAAGTTTACCAGAGGCAGTTGGGAAACGGTTGAAAAGGGGTCAAACGGCGAGGAAATCGACAACCGTATTTTTACCTTTGGCAATGGCGACACCACACATACAATCATTTATAACTGGCGGAATGATGGTGGCGGTGGCGGTTCAACAGCTGCCGAAAATGTACATATTGTTTCCGATGATTTTTTTATGCCGCAGCTGAACAAAACCCGCCGGGTGTGGATTTATCTCCCACCGGACTATGAAACTTCCGGCGACCGTTATCCTGTTTTATACATGCACGACGGCCAAAACCTGTTTGATGTACAAACCTCCTATGCCGGTGAGTGGGAAGTGGACGAAACACTTAACTCTCTATCGAACAACGGTATTAAAGTGCCCATTGTGGTAGGAATTGATAATGGAGGAGCCGCACGAATTGACGAATATACCCCTTGGACAAACACACAATACGGCGGTGGCGAGGGCGACAAGTATATGGCTTTTTTAACGGAAACCCTTAAACCTTACATCGATCAAAATTACCGAACCCTTCCCGGCAGGAACAACACTGCCATAATGGGAAGCTCGCTTGGGGGATTGATATCACATTACGGTGCAATTAAATATCAGGATATTTACAGCAAAGCGGGCATTTTTTCGCCTTCTTACTGGTTTTCCGATTCGGTATATACTTTTACCGAAGAGACCGGCAAACAAAACAGGGTGCGGTTTTACCTGATGTGTGGTGATAGCGAAGGGGCAACCACCGTTCAGGATATGAACCGAATGGCACAGTTGCTAACCGATATTGGTTTTAACGGCGAAGATGTAAAAACCGATGTGATAGCAGGCGGACAGCACAATGAAAAGTTATGGAGAGAACAGTTTCAAAAGGCCTATTTATGGCTTTTTAACAGTTGGATAAATACAATACCTGAAAAAAGAAAAGAAGAAAATCTGAGTATTTACCCTAATCCGGTTGACAAAAAATTAATGTTTCCCGACGAAATAGTTTATGGCAGCAACGACAGCTTACTGGTTTTTGATGCCATGGGAAAAACATTGATTGATATAAACGGTTACAAAGGCCAACCCATATCGGTTTGCGAGCTTGAACCGGGAGTTTACTTTTTTAAGCTTACTACAAAGAGCAAGGCATATTCAGGTCAATTTATAAAAAACTAAATTGAGGTTTAGATTACAACACACTGGTTTAGTGTGTTAAAAAGCACCTCTAAGCGCACAGGTTTTTCAAGAAAGAAATTAGCACCCAAATCCATGCTACGCTCATTTTCGCCCGAAAGCACATAGGCCGACTGAACAATAACCGGAACATCCTTGTTTTTACTACGTATATGTTTCAGGACTTCAAAACCACTTATTTCCGGTAGATTAAGGTCTAATACAACCAAATCAATATCAGGGTTTGAATCGAAAAGGCTAATTGCTTTTTCTCCCGTATTGGCCCATAACAATTTGGCGTTTGTTCTACTAAGGGCAGCTTCAAAGAAGCGGGCACTTGTTTCTACATCTTCCACTATTAAAATAGTGATTCCTTCTAAATTCGGACTTTTTGATAATACCATTTTCTATCTATTTTTTTGCAAAAATAATAACTTTATGATTCAAGATACTTTTGAAAGATTTCTTTTAGCTCTTCAGCCTTAAAAGGCTTGCCAATAAAATCGTCCATTCCCTGATCCATATATTTTTTTATATCCTCGGCCATAACGTTGGCAGTCATGGCAACAATAGGTGTTCGCTCCTTTTGGTGGTTCTCTTTTTCGAACTCACGAATGAGCTTAGTAGCCACGAGGCCATCCATTTCGGGCATTTGAATATCCATTAATATGAGGTCGTACCTGAATTTACTAAAATAGTCAACTGCTTCAATTCCATTGTTTGCAATGGTAACCTTATGGCCAAATTTTTTCAGATGTGCCATGGCCACCTTTTGATTAATAAGGTTATCTTCGGCCAGTAAAATACTACTGCTTCTGATTTCCGATTTGGAATCTCTTTGTTGGCCATCCTGTTTATTAAGTTTCAACTCTTTAACCTCATCATCCGTCATTACTTCAAGACTAGCTGTAAACCAAAATGTTGACCCTACACCTTCTTTACTTTCAACACCAATTTCGCCATCCATTAGTTCAACCAGATTTTTACTAATGGCCAGACCCAGGCCGGTACCACCATATTTTCGGGTAACGGAGATATCAACCTGCGAAAACGATTTAAACAATCGCTGAACGCCCTCTTCGGAGATACCTATACCTGTATCAACAACTTTAAAAAGAAACATTCTTTTCTTGTTGTCAATTTCCTGGCAAGAAACCTCCACAGTAACACTGCCTGTTTCGGTGAATTTGATGGCATTATTAACAAGATTAATGATTACCTGTTTCAAACGAACCGGATCGGCTTTAACGTATTCAGGAACCTCATCATCAATTTCAGTAATTAAGTTTAGGCCTTTCTTTTTAGCCTGAAAGTTTAATATGCTGATTACATTTCTTATTTCATCACGAACTGAGAATGGAATACTCTCAAGCTCAATTTTTCCGGCTTCAATTTTTGAGAAGTCAAGAATATCGTTAATAACTGTGAGCAAATTTTCGCCCGAAGCACTAATAATATCGATGTACTCCTTTTGCTCCGCATTAAGGGGTGTACGTTTCAACAGCTCTGCCATGCCAATTATCCCATTCATCGGGGTTCTTATTTCGTGCGACATGTTAGCCAGGAAAACGGCTTTGGCATGGGCAGCCATTTCAGCAGCATTTTTTGCTTTTACAAGTTCCTCTCTGTTCCGTTTGAGGTCGATTTGCATTTTTACCCTGCCCAACAACTCCTCGCGCGAAAATGGTTTGGGAATATAATCGGAACCACCGGCCTGAAAGGCTTTTTGAATGGTTTTTGGGTCTTTGGTATCCGCAGTTAAAAATATAATGGGTATTTCGCGGGTAACCGGATATTTTTTAAGCTTCTGGCAAACTTCCAGCCCGTCAATATCGGGCATTACAATATCTAAAATTATTAAGTCGAAATAGTTTGCCTTGGCTCTGCTAATGGCAGCTCTTCCTGATGTTGCCGACACAATTCTGTACTCTGGTACGGCACTCAGAATTTCAGTAATCATGTTCAAATTTGACTCAACATCATCTACAACCAGTATTTTAAAACTATTTTCTTTTTGATGCGGCATATCAATTATTTATTTAGCAGGTTAAATTACTAATTTTTTAGTAATCAACAACAACTTTTAATAAAATTAATTATTTCATTTAAGTTCATAACTTTTTCTGCTGCATCAATTTTAATTGCAGATTGAGGCATACCAAACACAACAGATGAGTGCTCATCCTGCGCTACTGTATAAGCGCCGGCTTTTTTCATCTCCAGCAATCCGGAAGCGCCATCGTTTCCCATCCCTGTTAAAAGAATTCCTATTCCGTTTGAACCTGCGCTTTTAGCCACAGAGGCAAACAACACATCTACCGATGGTTTATGCAAATTAATAACAGGGCCATCGTGGGTAGTAACAACAAAATTTTCGCCTGAGCTTTTAAGAACCATGTGGTAAAAGCCATTGGCCACCACTGCCATACCCCGCTGCAAAACCATACCGGGTTTAGCTTCAAAAACATGCAAGGCAGAAGAATTATCCAGACTTTCGGCAAACCAACGCGTAAAATTTCCCGGCATGTGTTGCACAATAACAATTCCGGGAACATCAGGCGGAAGCCTGTCCAGTATATAATGCAGTGCCTGCGTACCTCCAGTTGACGCCCCTATGGCAATAACCTTTTGGGTTGGAGTATCCTCATGCAGTTTTTGCTTTGCAGCCGACATGACGTGCGCTTTATCTTTAGAAACAAGATTATGCCTGTCAATAAGTTTTCCTATTCGTCCCTTAACAGCGTAAGCATTTCGAAGTGATGTAATTAATTCGTTATGAAACTCGAAATTATTAATTATGCTTTTAGGCTTTGGTAAAATACTTACCGCACCCAACTGCAATGCTTTTATGGCATTGGCAGAACCCTTTTCGGCAACACTTGAAAACATAACTACGGGTACAGGATGCTGCGACATTATCTTACGTAAAAAAGTAAGCCCATCCATTTTGGGCATTTGAATATCAAGCAAGATAACATCGGGAGTTTCTTTACTGATCACTTTAACCGCATCATAAGGATTTGATGCCGAAGCATACAATACCATATCGGGCTGCTGGTTAATAATATGCTCAACTGCCAATACGGCAACCTCCAAATCATCCACCATCAATACTTTTATTTTTTTTCCGGCACCCATTTTATGTTTCTTTATAAACTTGTTTAAGGTCTTTTATTTAAACTATTGGTAAAAAGAACAACTATTTACCTGACAGAACCCTGAATTACCTTTTCAATATATTTTTGTTTTACTTCGCCTGTAAAAGTATTAAATAAAAGTTTTCTGCCAAGTTTTCCCCGTGTACTGGCGGCCACAATTTTTATATTTTCGTTTCGCATGTGCTCATAGGCCACGTCAACGTTTCTGTCGCCAATAAAGAAAACCTGTTTTTTTGTTTCTAACACAGCAGCTCCACCAAAAACCTTAGCCACCAGATTATCCTGCCGGCATCCAAAGCTTTTCATTTTTTCAAGCAACATTTTTATGGCGATGTTTCCAAACTTTGGTGAGGCAAGACCATCACCATTCCACAGCGGCAACATAAAATGATTTACCCCTCCTATTTTAAGATACGAGTCGTAAAGAAAAACCGACACACACGAACCCAAAAGCGTGGTAATAACATGAGGCTCTTTACTGGCATAAAGCGCCGCCGGATACAAAAAGTGTTTTTTATACTCAATCATGTAACCTAAAAGCTTTCTGAATCGTCATCCATGTCAAAAAACAGCTCCCCGTCATCGGTGGCAAAGCCACACTCGGTACGAATGGCCTCGGGAACAGAAACTCTAAACAGCGACCCTTTTCCCGGTTCACTTTCCAGTTCAAGGTTTCCATGCAGCAGGTCAAGTACTCCTTGTACAACAGCAAGGCCGATACCACTGCCGGTATTGATTGAATTAATGGTGTCATCCAGTTTTTTAAACCTGTCAAACAGCTCGTGCTCCTTACCGGCATCGATACCTGTTCCAAAATCTTTTACCGAAAGGTACAGCATTCCATCCTTTATGTCAGCTGAAATAATAACCTTTCCTTTGTCGAAAGATGCTTTAATGGCATTGCTAAGCAAATTGGCTGTAACAAGCTCCAAAATTGAAGAGTCCGAAACAAACTGAGTCAGCTTTTCATCATCGTTGTTGACAACTTCAATTTCAATTTGCTTTTTACCTGCTTCAACACTAAAGTCGTTTACCACACTGTTAATTACCGACAGCACATCCACCTTAACGGGATTTGCTACTGCCTCACCTGCCTCGAGGCGGGCGGCCATAAAAATATTGTTGAGTTGGAAATCCAGAAAGAAGGTTTCGGTATAGATAATTTTTGCCAGCTTTCGAGCTTTTTCAATTTCATCATCCTTTAGCTGTGTTATGCCTTTTGAAAGGCCCAAAATTGAGGTAAAAGGATTTATGATTTCGTTGGTAACTAACGACAAAAAATGGCTTTTATAATTTTCCGACTTTTCAAACTTTTCGTTCATCAATTCAAGTCGGCGGTTCAATTCGGCAACTTCAGCCTTCAGTCTTTCAACATCTACTGCTTTATTATTATTAACCATATTACTTTGGTTTTATTTTAATTTAAGATAAATGGTGGGTTTAATTTGTTTTAAATTTGGGATATTTTGATTTAACAACGATTCAGAATGCCCTATAAAAAGATACCCGCCGGGTTTAAGGTGCTCTAACATATTTGTAACCACTTTACGTTGTGTTTCCCTGTCGAAATAGATAAGGGTATTTCTGCAAAATATAATGTCAAAATTTTTTGACAAAACGTATTGGTTATCCATCAGGTTTAACCACATAAAACGGGTTTTATCGCGAAGGGTTTTTACAATACGTACCTCCTGCTTCCCATCGCCCTTGCTTTTAAGCAGGTAACGTTTTCGATACCTGTCGGGGATTTGTTCGGCACGCGAAAACGGATATATGGCTTTTACTGCTTTTTTTAAAATTGAAACGGAAATATCGCTGCCGTAAACCTGATAGTCGCGGAGCCTGTTTAGCCTGACCTCCTCTTCAAGAACCATACAAATGGTATAAACCTCTTCGCCACTTGAACATCCCGCACTCCATACCTTAGGAGATTTAATGCCCCTGCCCATAAAATCGGGAACCACCTTATCAATTAAAAAATCGAAATGGGCGTTCTCTCTAAAAAAGTCGGTTTTGTTTGTTGAAACAACATCAATCATTTCAATCACCTCTTCACTACCCTTTTGTCCGCTTTCGAGTACATAATTAACGTAATCGGAATACTTTGGAATCCCCAGAATTTTTAGTCTTTTTATCAATCTTGATTTAAGCAGAAACTTTTTTTTATCGGGCAGCTGAATACCAAACTCATTATAAATAAATTTACTGAGAGCATGAAAATCACGATCGGTAAATTCACCGAAATCCTGCGTAAAGCCAATGTTGCTTAGGTTGTTATTCGAACTATCCATTGATTTTAAAATTTTTCAAAACCGCCATCGAGGTCATCCTCTCTGCCAAGGTCGATGTAAACGCCGGATGAAGATTTATCTTTGATACGTTTTGCCGGTTTTTCATTTTCAAAAACCGGAGCAGGCGAATGATGAGGCGGTTGCATTTTTACGCCGGATGAAACATGAAACTCCTTGTTGTTTATTTTAAAGAAGGTCATGGTTTGGAGCAGTTGTTCGGCCTGGCTTGAAAGCTCTTCGGCACTGGTTGCAATCTCTTCGGAAGCAGCAGCATTTTGCTGCGTAATTTCATTGAGATGCTGAATAGCAATATTAATTTGATTGGCACCCATTTCCTGCTCCTGACTGGCATTGTTAATACGGCTGATAAGGTTAGAAGTTTTATTAATTTCGGGGGCAATATTTTGCATTAACCCACCAGCTTCTTCGATAACATTGACGCTGGATTTTGAAAGGGCTTCAATTTCGCTGGCGGCTTTTTTACTTCTGTCGGCCAGCTTACCCACTTCGGAAGCCACCACACCAAAACCTTTGCCGTGTTCGCCGGCTCTGGCAGCTTCAACGGCAGCATTTAAAGCAAGAATATTGGTTTGGAATGCAATTTCATCAATAATGGTAATTTTTTCGGCAATGTCGTTGATTTTTTCTCTGCTATCGACGGCAGCATTTACCATCTTATCAGTTTTATCGGCCAGGTTTTCAGCAATTTTTTCCGTTTCCTTGGCATTACTGGCATTTTCCTGAATAGCTGAAACCATCTCTTCGATGGAGGAAGAGACCTCTTCGGTGGAGGATGCCTGTGCCGTAGCTCCCTGTGAGATATTTTGTGAAGCGGAACTCAGCTCGCGGCTGGCCAGCGACAAATTATCGGCAGCCATATAAACGGTAGAAACCACCTCCTTTAGTTTTATCCGCATTTTTTCGATGTTGTTAATTACTTTACCAAGCTCATCATCAGGCATGTCAGGCACATCAACTTCAAGGTTTCCTTTGGCCATCTCATTTATAACATTGTTGCTAATTTTTAGTTTATTTACCACATCACGAATTAAAATAACCGCCAGAATAAATATAACCAGCAGTCCGCCAATGATAATGAACATGGCCTGACTTTTTGTGTTTCCTATTATTTTTTCTGCATTCAGGCTAATTTGTTTGGCCTGGGTAAGCTGATACTCCATAAGCTGATTAACATCTTTCACCGTTTTATTAAGAGAGGAAAAAAACAAGGTAAAGTTATACCGCTTTTCATCACTAATATTGCTTGAAACTTTGGCTGCCTGCAAAATATCTTCAGCATGTTTAACGGTTTCCAGAAAATCAGTATTCGTTCTGTCAGTCAATTCTTTACTGGTATGGTTTATCATGATGCTTTCCAACGATTTCCACGATGATTTAATGTGATCGATTTTAATCATTAAATCGTACACCATTGTTTTGTCGATGCTGTCGGAATTTTGAATTTTTTGAATGGGAAATGCAATTGACATAAACAGCTCATCGGAAAAATTTTTAAGTTGCTGCAAGGGTGCAACCCGATTACTGTACATGTCGTTGGCAGCATACTCAATTTTTTTCAGGTTCGAAAGTCCGTTTTGCCCCACGAGTGCAATTACTGCCATTGTAATGACAAGCAAAATACTCA
Source organism: Bacteroidales bacterium (assembly GCA_015493215.1). Taxonomy (GTDB): domain Bacteria; phylum Bacteroidota; class Bacteroidia; order Bacteroidales; family F082; genus B16-G9. Next base: position 19,273 of record WGDP01000177.1, read on the forward strand.
TTTTTGTTCCGATTTTCATGCTTTTCATAATCATATATTTTTAAATGTTTATCTTATTGTTTTTAATTCGGCAATATCTTCGCTGCTAAATACCTTTTCGATATCCAGTATCAAAATAAATTTTTCCTGTTTTTTATAAACTCCGGCAATAAAGTTGCTGTTATATTTTTCCGACAGTGAGGGGTAATCGCGAATTGAACCTGTTTCAGCTTCAAAAACCTCGTTGGCTTTGTCAACCATAATACCCACATTGGACTCTTCGCCCCGAATTGGAATACTCAAAATAATAATAACCGAATTGGCTTCATCATCAGGCGAATCAAATCCAAATTTATAATAAGTATCAACAACCGGGATAACATTACCACGAATGTTAATAATTCCTTTCAGGTAATCGGGCGATTGCGGTATTTTGGTAAATTGCTGCATTTGCAATATTTTGATAACATTTTGAACATCCAAAGCAAATTCTTCGCCTCCCAACGTAAACGAAAGGTATGTTCGTATGTTACTGGTTGTTTCTTCTGCCATTTTTCCTATTCTTGAAGGTTTGAAATAATTTTGTTTACATCCATTACAATGGCAATGTTTCCATCACCTAAGATAGAGGCTCCCGAAAAAATATCCATTTTCCGAAGATATTTTCCGAGAGGTTTGATAACAGCCTGATACTTACCTACTATTTTATTAATCAACAGTCCCACCTTCATCTCTTCGTGATGAATTACAAGCATATAGTGCGGCGGCTCAACGGGAGCATCGTTATCGGCAAATTTCCGGGTTAAATTAATAAACGGAATCTGTTTACCCTCCTTAATAATTACATTATCGTAACAAACTGCAACCTCTTTTTCGGTTACCTTATAAATGCGTTCGATGTTATCCATTTGTACAATATACCTGACCTTGTTAATATAAACGAGCAGCCCGTCGATAATTGACAAGGTGAGAGGCAGGGTTATACGAATGGTAGTACCTTTATTTAAGGTACTTATCAAGTCGATTTCGCCCCGTAACTCTTCAATATTTTTTTTAACCACATCCATACCCACTCCGCGTCCTGATATATCGGTTACCTCATCGTTGGTTGTAAATCCGGGATGAAAGATGAGGTGGCTTATCTCGCGATTTGAAAGTTCGGCATTTTCGCGGATAATACCCTTAGACACAGCTTTATTGCGGATACGATCCAAATCCAGCCCCGCACCATCATCCGAAATATTAATCACAATGCTGGCGCCTGAGTAGTAAGCCTCGAAAAGTATTTGCCCTTTGACAGGCTTGCCCATTTTTCGCCGCACCTCTTTCGGTTCGATACCATGATCGAAGCTGTTGCGGATAATGTGCATGATAGGATCGGTGAGTTTTTCAATAATGGACTTGTCGAGTTCGGTGTCAGTTCCTTTGGTAACAAATTCTATCTCCTTGTCATACTCATTTGATAAATCCCGTATAAGTTTCCGGAAGGGATGAAGCAGGTTATTAACAGGAATAAGCCTCATATCCAACACATTTTCACGAAGTTGCCGTGAAAGTTTTTGGTAAGCTTCGGTAATGGCTTCCAGTTCGGGATTTGGTTCAATTTCGTTAAAATGCTCAAGCCGTGCCTGCGTAGTAATTACTTCACTTACCAAATCCATGAGTTTATCCAATTTATACGACGAAACCCTGATGGTTGTTAAGGATGGGGATTCAATTTTTCGATCAGCTGACTTATGTTTATAACTTTCAGCTGGCATGATGTCATCTGTAGCAACAGCGCCATCGTGCTTATCAGACGAGCCTTCCGGGGTATTCAAACCGCTTATCAGTTTGGACAATTCCTTTTCACTAAAATACTTTTTTTCATCAAACTTTTGAAGCAACTCTTCCGCCTCATCAAATTTTATTATATCGAAGTCGGCTATTTTTTCAATGGCGATGTTGCTGTCATCTTCAACAAAAAGGAAAACATCTCTTATTTCATCCTCACTAAAGCTTGTGGCAAGCAGCATATTCCACAACACATAGGATTCGTCAGGGGTAAGGTTTTCAAGGTCAGGTATTTTTTCAGCACTCAAAAACACTTTTAAACTACCGAGTTCAGCCAGTTCATCAATCATATAAAGGGGATTACTCCCATCCTTCATCACATCGCGGCTTGGTTCAAAATAAATATGCCATGTGGGTAATTCATTGTTTTTGTTTTCCTTAAGAACTTCGACATCAGCAGTAACAGCTGAAAAGTCGCTTTTTTCCTCCACCTTTTTATCTATAAATTTTCCTGATGCTATTGCATTGAAATATTCAAGCATTTTATCTTTTTCCAAAAGGGCTTCTTTGGTTATTTCGCTATCATCTTTTAAAAGAGTTTTAAAAACATCAATGGTATCAAAAGTAGCATCAATCAGGGTTCGGGATACCTTTAACTTTTTATCGCGCACCAAATCGTAAATATCTTCAAGTTTATGAGCAAACGAGCTTAATGTATCGAACCCAAACATCGCTCCGGAACCTTTCAGCGAGTGCATTACCCTGAATACCTGATTTACACTGTCGGCATCGTCACGATTTTTATCAAGGTTCAGCAATCCTTCTTCCAGACTGACGAGCAGTTCGGATGCCTCTTCAAGAAACTTTTGTTTTAGTTGTTCCATCTATCTCAACACTCGTTTTACTACCCGTTTTAACTTCTCATTATCAAAAGGTTTGGTAAGCCATCCGGTGGCACCTTCTTTTTTAGCTTTTACTTTAAGGTCGGCTTTGGTTTCGGTTGTTAAAAACAAAATCGGAGTATATTTATACTGATCAATTTTTCTGATTTCATGAATCAGCTCCAAGCCATTCATATTGGGCATATGCAAGTCGGTAATCACCAAATCAAAATGCCGTCCGTCCAACTTTTTAAGGGCATCCAAGCCATCTTCGCCCAGGGTAACGTGATAATTTTCATCTTCAAGCGCAAGCTTAAGCAGCTCTCTGATACTTGATGAATCGTCAACAACCAATATTTTTTTCTCAGCCATATGTTACTTATTTGATATCTTATTAAAATCTGCAATAAAACCCGACTCCTCCACCAGTTTAAAATACTCGGGTTCCACATCCCATTGAAAAGAAAATGATTTTTTACCCCTCTTTAACTTTAACAAAAACGCATGAAGCAGTTGAAGAAAGCTCAGGTCGATATTATCAACATCGCGAATGATTATCACAATATTATCTTTGGTAATGGTACTACCTGTCAGCTCGTTATAAACAGATTCAATTTTGCTTACATCAAGAAAACCTGTGAAAGTAATGTTCATTGAATCATTGTCTCTGTCAATAGTAACTTCAACCATAGAATTTTTTTTATATTCGGTAAACCTGTGTAAAAATAGGAATTTTAAACGTTAACCCCAACATTTAAAAGCACAAAATTTCAATTTGTGAAAATAATATCAGATAACCTATTCTCTTTATGCAAGTAACAGGAATTAATAAATAAATACAGAAGAAAGAAATTAAACAAAACTCTTTCCCAGAATGGGAATTTTTATTGTTTAAGTACCGTTGAATTGGTTAGAGAGGCTTTATATTTTCGATTGTTTATGGCATAGCCTGTTTCCTTATCAAAAATGGCCAGTTTAACCCTGCCCTTTGCTCGTGCGATAAACGAATGTGGAAATACGTCAACCACCACACACTCGGTGCCATTCACAAAAACGGTATCACCTATTTTTAATAGCGAAAATTCACTAATAACTTTTTTCCTGGTAAGATTTTTTGTTTTTATATAGTGTTTAAGATAGTCGTATTCAACGTTCAGTTCCCGCATAAGCTCTTCGCTGCCGCCCCTGTCGGGATGGTACAACAAAGCCAAGCGCTTGTAATTGAGCTTTACCTGCGCCTCGTTTTCAATATTATCGGGAAAGAAATGTAATTTTCGTTTACGCACTTGTTTCAAATGATTTTATACAAAGGTAAAAACCATGACAAGCCGAATGGAACATAAAAGGAATAATTATGGACAACTGATTGTTAATAATTGCTGCAAGTAAAGCACCCAAAGTGAGGTTGACATTTGTTGGGTGTGGGAGGGTGCATTTTGCGGGAGGGGCAGGTTGAGTGTTTGTAAGTTTGAAAGTTCAAGGTTTGAAGGTTAGAAGAATGAAAGGTTGGAAGAGGTTTTTGAAGTTTTGGAAAAGTTTCTCTACCTCGTTAAAAAACTTTAGAGTTTTGGAAAAGTTGTTTAGCATTACTGTAGAACTTTTCCAAAACTATGGTTTCTATTTACCAAGCTTAAAGATAAGGCCGCCGGTAAAATCGCCTTGCGTTATCACGGAGTATCCGTTGGCACTCACACCGCAGCCGGAGCCTCCGGTACCAATACCACACCATCCGGCTATGCCGGCAAACTGCATGGGTACCAGTAAACGTGCTCTTACCATAATACCAATCCTGTCGGTGATAAAAAACTCGGCACCACCTCCAAGAGTGGCTGAAAAGCGCCAAACAGCAGCAAATTCAGGTGAAGAAAACCATGTAGCACCTAGAGAATAGGAAATAAAGGGAAAAACCTTTTCGGAAACCGGCATTTTACTAATGGCACCCAACTGCAAATAATTGGAAGCAACATCGGCTTTCTCATCGTTGAGGTTATAACCCGGATAAGCATAAAAATTAGCAGTGGAGCCTGAACGGAAATATCCAAACTCCAGATCAGTTGAGTACTTAACATCGGGAACAATAATTGAGGCACCAAACACCGCATTATCGTTAACATTTAATTTTCCTTCGACAAATCGAACACTACCCCCAAGCAAATAACCCGCATAGGGCATAATTTGAACGTTTTGAGCAAAATTGATTACCGGCATCATGGCAACTAAAACGATGAGGAGAAATACTTTTTTCATAGTTACTTTTTTATATTATTTAATTTTAAACAATTTCTTTATTAAGAAGCGGTAAAA
>WGDP01000178.1 GCA_015493215.1 Bacteroidales bacterium
ATCCACAAAACTTACCTGTCCCGCACCATCAGTTTGCAAAACCTGGTTGGCCGAGCCATCCACAGCCGGCAATAAAAACCTGGCGGTATCATACCTGCCCAGCGAAACCTCACCGGTTAAAAAAGTAGTGTCCGTTTCATAACTTCCCATTGTTATGGTGTTACTTCCATGGCCAATAGCATGATAACCAATTACTATTTCATTGGTATCCTGATTATTTAATGCCTTTGTGTTGGAACCAATAAAAATACTTCCTTTGGCCTGCGTAAGCGATGTGGCACTGTCAGACAGATAACGGCCTGCCCATGTGCCAATCCCTATTGTTGAAGAACCATTTTGAATATAAGTTAGGGCTTCATAACCGATTCCAATGTTGTCGTACCCATTGTAATTTGACAAAAGAGATTTGTAACCAAGCGCCACATTTCTGTAACCATTTGAGTTGGCAAACAATGACTTATGGCCTACCGCCGTATTGTAATTGGCATGAGGAAAAGGGGTCCATTCCCCATTATGGTATAATGCAGAATCGCCAATGGCAACAAGAAAGCTGTTTGTTTTGTTGTTGTTTAAAGCACGGTTCCCAATCGCAATGTTATCATTACCCGTTGTATTATTACCCAATGCATAAGCTCCAAAAGCCGAGTTGCAGTATCCGCTTACGTTATAGTACATAGCCGAATGTCCAACAGCAGTATTTCCAAAGCCGTTATCCAATTCTCTAAGCGCATTGGTTCCAACTGCTATATTGTTTGAACCAAGAGTACTTGTATAAAGTGCATGTGAGCCAATGGCAATATTACCTCCTTTCTCAACATTACTATATCCTGCATTTTCACCGATAAAAACATTATAATTATCGTATCCCAAAGTTTCGCTGTTTCCGGCTCCCTTTCCAAGGAAGACAGAATGTCCGGTACCGGTTTGCCAAATATGTCCATGTATATCAAGGGTAGCACCAGGACTTCGGGTTCCAATACCTACCCTTTTTCCAATGTTAAATACACTATCTGCTGATACTTCCCATCCGTTTAAACCTTTGGAAAAACTTTTCCATGCATTTTTTTCGTAAAAGTAAAACGTACTGTCGTCCGTTACAAAAACCATCAACCCCTGGGCGGGATTGCTAATGGCATCGCGCTGTGAGGCGGTCATTCGTGGAATTAATATCCCTGCCGTATCGGATTTAACATCAAGCATGGCTGAAGCATCGGCAGCTGTGCCATCGGTGTTAATAGCTACCTGAGCAAAGCCTGCTATTGTTGTCAATGTAATAATTAAAGTAAGTAATAATTTTTTCATAATAGTTAATTTTAATGGTTTCTATTTATTATAAGGTAATCATAAAATATTTAACGGTTTGGTAATGTGTTCCCCGTCACACTCTATTTCGAGATATACTTTTCCTTTTAAATTGTTATTTGATATTTTAGTAAAATTGGTATTGGTAAATGTGCGTGATGAAACAGGCTTGTGTTGCTTGTTGGTAAGGGTAATGTTTCCTTGCTTGATTAGTTTGTCAAACTGAATAAAAATATCACCGCCTATGGCATAACTAAGTATCATAATTTTGGCTTTAAAAGTTGTACAAAGTAAACCGGCTTTGATAGCAAAAGCAAGAAAAAGTGGTCATCAAAAGGTCATCATTTAAAAATTTTTTTTCATCGCAATGGTTGGCAACTGTATTCTCGAAAGCATCTGGCATATTTGTATAACGTTGTATATCAGTACGCACACATCATTCAAAAAGAATATCCATACACTTTTTAAACCATCTATCATTAATTTTACTATTTTTACACAAACATTGTCGTCATCAATGAGCGGAAAAAGGATTGCTTTATTGGTTTTTGTCAGTATGGTTTTTGTTTTAACAGCCATGGTTAAAACGGTACTGTGTTTACCGCAAGAAACAGACCTGTTGCACGAACAATACCAACCAACATTTAATGACCTTATCCAAAAAATCGAAACCGAACAAGAGAGCAACACTCAACAAGCGTTAACCGACAGTAAGCAAGCGCTCCAACAGGCACAAAACAGCCGCAATAACAATTGGCTATTACAGGCCTATTACGAAACAGGCAAAACTTATTATCTGCTTGGCTATTTGGACTCGTGCTATTATTACGCAACTAAATCGCTGGCACTCAACATACCAAACGACACCATAACAGCTGATATTTACAACCGTTTAATCATATTGGAAAGAAATTATGGACATTATGAAAAGGCTGTTCAAATGGGCAATAGAGCCTTGGAACTGTACAGAAAGACAGGAGATTCGGCCGGTGTTGCAGAGGCTATGTTAAACCGGGCCAATATTTACCGGATTCAGGGAAAATTCAAATACGCTCTGAACGACCTTTTTACCGTTTTAAATATATATGAATTGCAGCATGATTCAAGTCACATTAGCCGCACAATGGGGAATGTTGGCAACCTTTATATGGATATAGGCAAACCTGAAAAAGCCAAAATGTATCTTTTAGAAGCAATAAAATATGCTGCCTTTCTCGGCTACGACACACGCTATGCCGACCCGCTTAACAATTATGGTGCACTTGTTTATGACGAGCAAAAATATGACTCGGCCTATTTTTATTTTGATTCGGCCAAACGTATTTACGAAAAAACCGGAAAACCCGATGCAATTGCCACCGGATATGAAAATGTTGGCGTTACGCAGGTGTATTTGAATCAAAAGGATCAAGGATTTAAAAATCTTCATCATGCCTACAGAATGTTTGATTCGCTAAACCTTATTAAAGACAAAGTAAGTGTACTGCTTGACATGGGACTGGCTTTCAAGAAGACGGGCTACAACGACTCGGTAATCTATTATTATTTAAAAAGTTACGAACTATCTAGAGCCATTGGATATAAC
>WGDP01000179.1 GCA_015493215.1 Bacteroidales bacterium
GAATGTTGCAATATATCTTTATTGGTCATTTTCAAGAAAGTATCCAACTGCTTAATCCAATCGGCCATGTACATCGGGGTACGGTCTAAAGCTTGGATTTCTGCAATTTCCAAAAATGCCGTTACCATTCGGTTTAAAATATTCAATTCATCTTCTGATAAATAGTTTTTAGCAATTTCAACCTCTTTTTTGGTTGGTATTTCTCCTTTAAAATTGGTTAGCCCAACATGCTCTTTTGATGAATCTACTCGTTTGTAAATAGTTTCAGCTGCGGTTTCTCCGTGGCTTGCCCAGTGCATCTTATTTTGCACAGTTTTAAAAAACAGTATAGATTGTTCAGTATTTGGGTCGTAGTCGATACTTGTTGCATAAATATCCAATACTTTACGCCAAAATACTTTTTCACTTGAACGAATATCACGGATGCGAGCCAAAAGCTCATCAAAGTAGTTTCCACCCCCTGCTTCTTTTAGCAGTTCATCGTTCATTGCAAAGCCTTTTATCAGATACTCTTTGATTAGCGCTGTTGCCCATTTTCTAAAATGCACACCTCTGTGCGATTTCACTCTGTAACCTACCGAAATAATGACATCAAGATTGTAATATTTTACATTTTTCGATTGCGTCAAACCTTTTACGGCACCGTGTTTAGTGGTTGTTCGGAATTTCCGAACAACCAGTTCTTCTTCCAGCTCACCTTCTTTAAAAATATTCTTTATATGTTCACTTATGGTTGCTTTTGACTTTTGAAATAGTTCTCCTATTTGAGCCTGATTCAACCATACAGTTTCATTCTCAAAATGGGTCTCGATTTTAATTTTTCCGTCTTCGGTTTGGTAAATTATGAGTTTATTGCTTTTCATAGCTGGCAATTGAATTATTGTAAAATTGTACTATCAAAAAAACAAAATTAATAAAAACAGAACAGGCGTAACAATGGATTTTAGGATAGGAACCGAATTTGGTGATATCGACAACACAACACTCACCTACAACGGCAATCAACTTATGTCGGCCAACGACCTGAGTGACCCCAACCATCAAAACAATGGTTTTGTTGATGATTTGGAAACAAACCTGAACATTGAACATAGAGCGTTGAATATTGAATATTAATAACTTAGAAATATGCAATAAGCAATATTCAATAAACAATGAGCAGGTAAAGAAATGCAAAACAACCCGATAAAAAAGAAATTCCAATACTGAATCTCCAAATTCCAAACCAGCCTGACCGGCAGGCAATAACCAACAATCAAAATCCAGAGATCAAACCTTTTTGGGCGATACATTAAAAAAAATACTTTTAATTCACTTCGGTTTTTTGGGTATTGAATATTAAAATATTGAGATTTACCTGCCTGCCGGCAAGGCAGGTTTGGAATTTGTATTTTGAAAATTGGAATTTTTTTAAAAACCGTTTATTACCTTCGGTTAATTCAAAAGTGAACCCGCTATTTTCCTACCTTTGAAACCGAAAGCGGAACATTAAAACACATTTTTACCCCCGAAGGAAAAGCCGTACTAATGAAAAAGGGATTTGAATACCAGTACTTTATAAAAGATCACCTTGGCAATACACGCGTGGTACTGAACCAAAGTGGTAAGACCTTACAACAAAACAGCTACTACCCCTTTGGCATGCTTATGGCCGGCCTGCCACAAAAAGAGGAAGCCAGTGCCAACAAATACCTGTATAATGGCAAGGAATTACAGGCAGACTTCGGGCTAGATTGGTATGATTATGGAGCGAGGTTTTATGATGCGGAGGTGGGGAGGTTTCATACGGTTGACCTAATGGCAGAGTTCTTTCCTTGGATGACTAACTATCAATATGCATCAAACAATCCTGTTAAGAATATTGATCTTGATGGTTTAGAAGGGATACTTTTTTCATTAGGTAATCCATTGTTACTTGGAGGAAGTAATCCTGTAATGCTTGGTACTAGTGAAACTCCGTTGATTGAAGGTTTGACAAAAGCTGGAGGTGAATATGCTGGTAAAATAATAGAAACACGCTCTAAAGTATCCGAGAATACCAGCAAAATTTCAGAAACAACTTCAGAGACACAGAAGCATCTCATAATGCCCAATCAATTCAAAAATAATGAAGTTGTAAGGACAGCAAGAGATAATGGTTTTAAACAAAATAGTGCGGAAAATAAAATGGATGTTGAAAAATTTAGTAAATCAGATGAAACAGGGCAACATGCAAACCATCCTCAATATAATAAGGAAGTTGGTAAACGAATAGATAATTTTCAAAAATCAAACCCAGACTATACAGGTAAAGATGCTGTGGATTTTGTACGTAATACTGTTAAAGACTTAAAAGAAACTATCAAAAACAATCCCAAAACCAAAATCAATGATTTATTTAAAGCTGATAAAACAAGGGTAGTAACACCTGTAGAGGAGATTGAAATACAAAAAGAACAGGAAAAGGAACAACAGAATTAAAATATAATTATAAGATGACTTACCATAAATTATCATTTTCATGTAATACTAAGGATACCGGACCTGTTTATCCACAAATCCAAAAGATGAAGGATAACTATGACTATAAGAGCTCTAACTCAATCTATGCCTTATCTAGATACCATGAAGGGTTTCCTAATTTTAGACCAGATTTAGATGGTTTTATATTGCACGGAAGAGCGAAATTAACTGATTTTTTAAGTAATGGTATAGTAAGCAGTGGCATCTTATTAAGCGAAAAAGCTAAAGGTGTTTTGGGAAAATGCAATTTAATAGGTTGTAAATTCTTAGATGCTAAAGTATATCATAAAAATGATAAAATTGATTATTATTGGATGCATGTGATATCCCAGGTTAGGCCTTATGTTGATTATGAAAGATCCAAGTTTTTTATTTACAAAAATTTTTCTACTAGACTTAAATATATTAATATTTCTTCTGAAGAAGATTTGATATTAAAACAAAATATATTAAAAGAAAATAATCCAGGTCAAACTTTAGCTATTTGGGCAGAAACAATAAGGTTTAATTCTAATTTTGATAAAAAAAATGACTTTTTTATGGTTGGGAAGTTTGATGGCAGCTATTACGTTAGTGAAAAACTTTATAATTTATTTGTAAAGCATAACATCACAGGAGTTGAATTTAGCAATGCGGAGAACATTATAATAACCTGATTATTATAATAAAAGTACCCCCCCCGTTCCCGCGCGATTGCATCGCGTGGGACAGGATATCGACAACATAACACTTACCTGCAACGGCAATCAGCTTATGTCGGCCAACGACCTAAGTGACCCCAACCATCAAAACAATGGTTTTGTTGATGATTTGGAAACAAACCTGAACATTGAACATTGAGCGTTGAATATTGAATATTAATAACTTAGAAATATGCAATAAGCAATATTCAATAAACAATGAGCAGGTAAAGAAATGCAAAACAACCCGATAAAAAAGAAATTCCAATACTGAAGCTCCAAATTTCAAACTAGCCTGACCGGCAGG
>WGDP01000180.1 GCA_015493215.1 Bacteroidales bacterium
AAAATGATGATAAAATAGCATCCTCTCTTTTTGAGGTAGCCAATCTTAAGCAGGCTTTTGAAGTTATAAAAAAAGTTACCCCTTTGGGTGGAGTTTGTCTTTTGTCACCTGCTGCTGCAAGCTATGATGAGTTTCATAATTTTGAGCATCGCGGAGATGCTTTTAAACAACTTGCCCTGCAACTTTAACGGAGCACTATTACCTGATTGGCCTGTTTGTTGATAGGGTCTCATTCTGTATTAAAAGAAATATCATGAGTAAATTTTTGTTGATAATACTAATAGGTGTAGTAGTTTATTACATTATTAAATGGAGCAAATCATCTTCGGAAAATAAAAACGGCAGCCAGCCTGATTCAGGAAGCAGCCGCACGAATAGTGCAAGTTCGTCCGGTACAACTCAGAGCGGACAGGGAGGCCGCAGCTACGGAAAATGGCTGGGAGGTGGCCTGGGGTGGGCTTTTGGTGGCCCCATTGGCGGAATTTTGGGATTTGTGTTCGGCAAAATGTACGATGATATGTCCAAAGGAAAATTTGAGTACGGCCAAAGCCCTGCTAGCGATTTTAACATGAGCCTGTTGGTGTTAACAGCAGCGGTAATGAAAGCTGACGGTAAGGTAAAGCGTTCGGAATTGGATTTTGTTAAACAGTTTTTTTACACCAATTTTGGAAACCATGCTCCACAATACATAAAACTATTGGGAGAACTAATCAAGCAGGACATTGAGGTAGCCGAAGTCAGTAAACAGATTAGCCGTCATTTGGATTACCCCACACGGCTGCAACTACTTCACTATCTGTTTGGTATCGCATTGGCTGACGGCCGTGCCGATAAGTCGGAGATAAACATCATTAACTTAATTTCGGGCTATATGGGCATTGCTAATTCCGATTTTGAATCGATAAAAGCCATGTTTGTTAAGGATACTGATGCTGCATATAAAGTACTTCAAATAACTCCTGATGCTACCGAAGATGAAATTAAAAAGGCCTATCGTGAGATGGCAAAAAAATACCATCCTGATCGTGTTGCCAATTTGGGTGAAGATATTAGAAAAGCTGCCGAGGAAAAGTTTCGCAAGGTTAACGATGCCTACGAGAGCATTAAAAACGAACGGGGGATAAAATAAGACGGTTTACTCGGGGTTTTTAAATAATTCCAGCAGCTGTTTGAGTTTTTTGCTCATTACACTATCATCCTCGCGGTTATATGCTTTTTGCAGTTCCTTAATATACCGTTCAATTATTAGCCGGTTGTCGGTCGGAAGAAAGTAGTGCTCTTTTTTGGTTAAGTTTACCTGCTTAATGTAAAGCTCTATTTCGCTTTCGGTAAAAACGGCACCTCCATTAAACGGATTGATGTAAAACAAAACATCTTCACGCCTATAGCTGTTTAAATCCTTAAGCTTAAACCTGTCGTCAACATAGGCTAAAATCAGGTGACCGGGCAAATTTACCCCGAATACCGGGAGTTTTAAATACTGCGCAATCGACAGATAAAGTATTCCCATTGAGGAGGCGTTTCCTTCTTTGGTATTCATTAACTTATTGATGAAAAAGTCTTCCACGCCATCGTTGGTGGCTGGGTTGCTATTGTATTTATGAATAGAAAAAAAGATGTGGTTTAGTACTTTAATTTTTTCCAGGGCAGTAAGATTTTCATTCATCTCAAGCCACGCATCTTTAAAAAGTAACGCTATCTTATCGTTACAGGCATCCTCATCAAACCGGTTGTCACCCAATTTGTTAATTAAGAACATGGCCTTTGTAAGAATTTTTTCTCTGCTGCTAACCCAGGCTTCTGTTTCGTTATAAATTAATCTGAAATTAATCTCGTCCAACAGCTCTCCCAACCTTGAAACAACCAGCAAATCGGTTGCAGCCATCCACGCCTCTTTTAAAGGAGGTATGGCATCTTCTTTGTACGATAGCAACCGGGTTTTAAGTGATGAGTAAACACCATCATCCGGTTCGTCAACCATACTGATAAGGGCCTGCAACGATTTTAATCCTGACTCTGTTAACATACTTTTTGTTAAAAACCTACACAAAAGTATAATGTAATAATGTTGAAAACTTTGAGTTTCAGAATAGTTATTAACTGTTTATTGTCGATAGCTTTGAGTGAATTATAATAGTTATTTGATTAAATTTCAGTAAATCACTTAGCTGATTTCCTGCTGCAACTTTTCCTCCTTAGTATTAATTTCGTACCTTAGCCATCCGAAAATATTAAAAAGTATTGTTATGGAAAAAGATATTAATTGGGGAGAACTTCCCTTTGGCTATTTTAAAACAGATTACAATGTTCGTTGCTATTACCGTGATGGAAAGTGGGGTGAAATCGAAGTGAGTTCTTCGGAATATGTGCCTGTTCATATGGCAGCAACCGCGCTTCACTATGGGCAGGAAGCTTTTGAGGGGTTAAAAGCTTATCGTGGAAAAGATGGCAAAGTAAGGCTTTTCAGATGGCAGGAAAATGCGAAGCGAATGCGAAGCTCGGCACATGGTATTTTAATGCAGGAAGTGCCTGATGAGGTGTTTTATAATTCCATTGTAAAGGCTGTTAAGCTTAATGCCCGGTTTATCCCGCCTTATGGAACCGGAGCAACACTTTATGTGCGGCCACTACTGTTTGGAAGCGGTCCTCAGGTGGGGGTAAAGCCTGCCAATGAATATATGTTTATGGTGTTTGTTACTCCTGTGGGGCCTTATTTTAAAACGGGCTTTAAACCTGTTGCCGTTGAGCTTGTTCGCGATGTTGACAGAGCCGCTCCTTTGGGAACAGGCCATATAAAAGTCGGAGGAAATTATGCTGCCGGTTTAAGGGCTACCGAGCGCGCCCATTTGGGTGGTTATGCTTCTGTATTGTTTCTTGATGCCATCGAAAAAAAGTACATTGATGAAGCGGGTCCGGCGAATTTCTTTGGAATAAAAAACAATACCTATATTACACCTCAATCAAAAAGCATACTGCCGTCAATTACAAATATGAGCTTGGAACAAATTGCAAAAGACCTTGGGCTGACAGTTGAAAGAAGAAAGGTGCCATTTGACGAGTTGGAAACTTTTGAGGAAGCAGGCGCTTGTGGTACAGCAGCTATTATTACTCCCATTAAAAAAATTGTTGACAGGGAATTGAAAAAGGAGTTTTTCTATGGTGAAGAGGTGGGACAGGTTTCAACTAAACTGTACAACCGTTTAAGAGGGATTCAGGAAGGTACCGAAGAAGATACACATGGATGGACTACCGTTATTGAAGGCATCTAAAACGACATTTATTATGTTAAAATTAAAATAAAAAGCCGAAATATAATTATTCCGGCTTTTTGTTATTATTTATGCTGGTAATATTATGATACAAAATGAATTATTTAGATTCCTCAGAAGATTCTTCTGTTTCTGAATTTAAATTCTTGTTTACAACAACCCATTTTATTTTAAAAACAATTCGTGAACTATTGATAGTTTTATCATAAGCGTTTGAAGCATTTGAGTAAATGGCAACCGATTTGATAAAAGTCCCCGGTTTTTCGGTGTCCAGTTTTAATACAACTTTATCCACTTCATCTTGTGGTAATGGAACCTTTGAAAACGAGGCTACAGTACAGGAACAGCTTGTTCTTACTTTTGTTAGAATTAGAGGGTCTTCTCCAACATTCTTATAATAAACATCAAAGGTTAAAGGTGTGCCAATAGTAACTGTATCGGCATCAAAAGATTTTGTGATTAATTCGATAACAGGTTCTTTGGAAATCTTCTTTATTTCCTGATTTGGGAAAGAAAAGAAACTGGATTCGGAATGAAGTGTGGTAGGTAGGCTATTAATTAAAATAGTGAAAAATAGTAATGATGCTAATGATTTCATAAAAAACAGGTTTAGATATATGATTGCAAATTAAATTTGGGTGGACAAAGTTAGTGAATTTTATAATCAAAAAGAAGCACTACTTTTTTTTATTCAAGTCGGTTGCACGGTGTTGTCCGTTATCGTAATGGTTTCCCATAAATAGTTACAATTTCGTAGTTTGGGAAAATGACTGGTTTGTATTTGCCTTAGTACTAAAAGATTGTATTTGTGGCATAATTTTAGCTATTGTAGCTCGTTAATTATTTAATTTAAAAAGTAAGAGGGTATAAAGATGAAAATGTTTTGGAAAT
>WGDP01000181.1 GCA_015493215.1 Bacteroidales bacterium
CTTTTAAAAAAATGAAAAAAACATTAACTTTTATAACAACGGCACTCGTTATTTTTTTATGTAGCAGAATTAACGGGCAGACAGTATCGAAAAGTCCCTCACCAAATCCTCTTTGGACAGTGAACAATGGTGGCGACATTTTCAGGATGAGTAAAGTAGGTATACTAACATCAGTTCCGAATGCGGAACTTGATATTAACGGAAATGTTTTGGTAAACAGTTCGCTAATAGGTAAAATTATGGGGTCTCGCGAATCAAAATGGGTTGACCCGGATTTTTTAACCATCAGAGGAAGTGTAGACGAAAATAGTGGTTTAATAATGATTACGAAAGGTAATAATTTGAGCTCACCTTTAATAAAAATAATTAATAAGTCGGAAAACGGTGCAATACAATTCTTTGCAGCAGGTCATCCCAATGTTATAATACGTAAAAACGACTTTGTAGTGGGCAACGGAAATATAAATGTAGATATGAAAGTGAACGGAAAAATATGGTCACACGAAGTGGAAGTTAAGATTACAGATTGGTGGGATGAAGTATTTTATAAAAATTACAGGTTAATGTCCCTCAACGATCTTGAAAATTTTGTTAATACCAACAAACATCTTCCTGATATACCCGGTGAAAAGGAGGTGCTTAAGCATGGTGTGGATCTTGGCAAAATGAACGCACTGTTACTTAAAAAAGTTGAGGAGTTAACATTATACACAATTAATCAACAAAATGAGTTTATAAAACAGCAAAAAATGATAGAACAGCAACAAAAAGAGATTGACGAGTTGCGGACACTATTGTTAGAAAGCAAAAAGCAATAAAAATGAAAAATACATTACTCTTTATCTTCCTTATTTTTGTACTTGAGGCAGCAACAGCTCAAAATAGTCATTTGGTAAACGAATGGATGACCAATGCAACAAGCAAACAACCTTTATTAATTTCGGCCATTGCAATAAGCCCTGCCGATAACCTTTATATTGCAGGAGGTTTTGAAAAAACCATGAAAATAAAAAATCGAACTGTTGAAAGTAAGGCAGAAGGAAAAGATTTTATTGCCAGATTCAACAAACAAGATACGCTGGAGCAAATAAGTACCGTTAAAGCGCAGGCATATCTGCATATTTCTTCACTATTTGCCGACAAAAATGAGCGGTTGTTAGCAGCCGGCTATTTTTCCGACACCTTACAATTTTCAAATATAACATTAATTGCAAAAAGTTATATTGATGTTTTTCTTGCCGACATTGACGAAAGCGGTGTTTTATTAAACACAAAGCAAATAGTTGGAAATTTTAATGGAAGCCAACTTTTTTATATAACTGACGGGCAGGGTTTTCGTTATTTTGCAGCCTCGTTTAGCGGAAAAAGTATCTCTATCGGTCAAAAAACGCTTACAACCAATGGCAACAATTCAATAGTTATTTTAAAGTTTAACGAGGAAAACAAACTGGTGAACAGTCTTGTGATACCCGGCAAGGGTAACATAACACTTAATGATATGAAAATTCACCGGACAAACCTGTTTTTATCAGGATCATTTAGCAAATCGTTTGTTGCAGGCACAAAAACATACCGTTCAAAAGGAGGAGAGGATGCATTTTTTATAACGTTAAACCAAAATTTAAAACCTGACGAAGTAAAAACATTTGGCGGCTCCTATAACGACTCGGGAAATGCAACGGCATTTGACAAAGCGGGAGGAGTTGTGTATGGCGGTATTTTTTCAGGAAACATAATAATTAATCAAAAAACCGTTTTGGATGCAAGTGGAAACAACGATGTATTTATTTTAAAGTACGATATCGGGAACCATTTAATTTGGAGCAATACCCTTGGAGGAGATGCCGATAAATATTTAAAATCGTTATCGGTAAACAACAGGGGAAACATTTATCTGGCCGGCAGTTTTCGCGGAAATATAAGCAGAAACAGGTCGGTTGCCATTTCAAAAAAGAACATGGACAATGTGTTTATTGCCAAGTATAGTGCCGACGGAAAGTTTAAGTATGTTGAGCCGCTTGGCGATTCGGCCTCATCAGTTACATGCCGATTACTTACCGATGATAAAGGAAACTTGTTAATAGCAGGAAACTATTTTAAGCGTTTCCGCGCAATCGACAAAAATGCCGATAGCACAGAAGATCTCTCTTTTTATGTGGCACGCCTACACGACTGCGATAATAGCCCTCGGGTAAACTTGCCGCCAGATACAGCACTTTGTGCCAACCACTTTACCATTGTTGCTGACAGCGGCTTTAGTTCTTATATATGGAACGACTACTTAAATGGCTCAAACAAACTTAAGGCCGAAAAAACCGGTAATTATAGCGTTGAAGCTATTGATAAATACGGATGTAAATCGGAAGATTCGATATATGTTACATTAAACGAACCCAAAACTATTAATTTAGGTAACGATGTTACTTTAACAAAGGGAGAAACGGTTGTGCTGGATGCAGGAGATGGTTTTGAAAAATATGTTTGGAGCAATGCACTTACAGCACAAAAAATAACAGTAAATACCACTAATCTGATGCCCGGAAATTATAACTATTCGGTTACAGGAACAGATATAAACAACTGTAAAGCGGAGGATAATATTACCATAAAGGTAATGGATAAAATAGATGCAACCGTTTTCCCAAATCCAGCTAGCGACCTGTTAACCGTTCAGTTTCTCAAGAACATCGAAATGGAAAAAACAACTGTACGGATAACCACAGAACTTGGTACGGTAGTGCTGACGAAGAACTTGAAAACGAGTGATTTTCCTGTTTGCAAGGTCAATATAAGCTCTCTGGCACGGGGCACCTATTATTTGATAATTACACAGAGCACATTCAATTCAATATGGAAGTTTGTGAAGTTGTAAGTTAATTTAATTACTAAAGCTATGAAGAAAAATAACACCCTTAATAATAATTTACCTATTACACTACTTTTATTAATTGCATTATTATGCACCAATTATTTATATGGACAAGATTACGATGTAGTACAAGAATTTACACCTCAATCCAGTGATTTAGGAAAGGTTGCAATTGGTGAACAATCTTTATATGCCGGTCAACCAAATATAAGTATTGATGTATATACTTTAAAATATTTTGATATTACAGTTCCAATAAGTTTACATTATGACGCAAGTGGATTTAGACCTGAAAAACCATCAAGTTGGATTGGCCTTAATTGGAGTTTATCTGCAGGAGGATTTGTTTCAAGAAAAGTTAATGGCACACCTGATGAAAGGCCGGGTGATATTCAAACGCGTTTTCATGGATTTATGTATAAAGATAAAGTGTTTTCAAATGAAGATATTTTGAATTTTTCAACTGAAATTATTGATACCAGTGCGTCATATCCTTGGAAAATTGATTATGAGTTATCTCCTGATATTTTTACTTTTCAATTACCAAACGGGCAAAGCGGTAAATTTATGCTTAATAATAATTATGTTAATGGTCAGGATGGAGGGATAACAGTTTTCGGAAATCAACAATTTAAAATCGACTTAGATATTAATAGAAACAGATTGTTTGACGATGAATCAATGAAAACGATTTATGATGGGAAAATAACCATTACATCTGATAACGGAACAATATATATTTTTGGCGGAAGTTATAAACCATGCGAATATTCATGGACATATGGTGGCGAAAAATATCCAAATTTAAGTGACTGTACATTAGATACCTGGAAGTTAAAAAAAATAATATCACCTACCGGCCATCAGGTTATTTTTAATTATATGGAGACCAGTGAATTACACGGGAAACCATTTCATTCTGATTACATATTTATGATTCATAAAGAATCATCTGGATCTCACTCAATATCTAGGGTTTCATATTTAAAAAGTATTCAATGCGATAATCAAACAATAAATTTTTATACGAGTTTAAAGAGTACTTCTTGGGGTGATAATGATACTGGTAATGAAAAATTAGATTCAATTGTCGTTCGCGACCATAACAATAATGTACTTGTTAAGTATAGATTTTTAATACAACATGACGGCAGGTATTTGTTAAAGGAATTTAACAAAGTTGGTGAACCAAAGTATTACTTTTCATATATAAATGGAAGTGTACCAACTGGTTTAACTCCATCTATTGATTTCTGGGGTTTTTATAACTCAAATAACAATTCTGATTTTGGTTTACCTTTTAATGCTAATGGAATTTTTTATAAAACCAACCTTAAAATTAAAGATACTTATAACTATGTTTATTCGAGGAGAAAACCGGATTTTAACAGGACTACTCGATTGATATTAAATGAAATACAATATCCAACAGGGGCAAAAGTAAATTATGAATACGAGCAAAATGATTATTTTAAAACTTATTGGGTAATGGGTATGTATTATGGAGTACACCCTAAAAATGAAGTAAATAATAAAACTGCCGGATTAAGAATAAAAAAAATTATTATAAAGGAAAACGATGATAAAAAAATTGAGAAACATTATAAGTATGTGTTGGATTATCAAACAAATCACAACACTAATATTTCGAGCGGAATTTTAAATGCTGAACCAAATCAATATTTCGCCACTCCAACCACTGGTTTTTTAAGTGGAATTACTTCAGGCTCTCCTATTACTTATTCAGAAGTAGTAGAATTGGAAAACTTAAATGGGGCTAATAATGGATACAAAATCTATAAATATGCATCGCATGAAACAAACCCTGATGAAAGTGTTACTTCATATATAGATTCCTATTTTTATACATATGCTGGTGGAATGGTAAATGCTTGGGTACGACTTATTGATCCTCCGGGAGCTGATTTTGGAAGTCCCGAAACACGTTTTGGGAAGCATTCATCTTTAGAGTTAGAAAGGGGAAAACTTGTTAGTTTAAGGTATTATAATAATAACGATATTATTACACATAAAGAGGATTATGTTTACAATATATCATCAGCTCGCAAGGAAAACTATGTTGCTGCTATGTTTTTTCCTAATAATCTTAAGTACTCATTTTTTATAGATCGAAACCTCCTTATTCCTCTTCATTTTAAAAATCCCGACTTATTTCTCACAACATATAAGACATATACTTTTGGGAATAAGTTGACAAAAAAAACTATTACTGACTATAAGAATGGAACTCCAACAGTTGTAACTACAACAAATTATTTCTATAATGATCAACATTTTTTAGCTAATAAATCATTTTATAATAGTAATGGAGAAATAGTTGAATCAAAATATAAATATGTAAAAGAACTTGATGATTTACAAAACCCCTCAATATCTAAAACTGCTAACGATGTGTTAGATGCCATGGTTCAAAGAAACATGCTTAATTTACCATTAATAACTGAAACTTTTATCAATAATAAAAGAGTAAGTGGAAATATTACTGCCTATTACAAACCAGATAATTCAAATATTTTTGCTCCTGCTGCTCAATGGACTTTAGAAAAGGAAGGCATAGAATATGTCAATAACCATACGTTATTTGATAAAGAAGGTAAAATTATTCAATACCTTCCAAAAAACGGGTCGTATATTTCGTATAAATGGGCATTCAAAAATCAATATCCGGTAGTAAAAGCCGAAAACACTACTTATGAAGAGTTAAATAACTGGTTAAATATGCTTCAGCCTGATATGGATGCTTTTTTAGAATCACTGGGTGACCTTTCTTCTGAGCAAGCACGAATTGACTGGGCATCTTTCAATGAAACTTTACGTGGCTTACTACCCAATGCTCAAATAACAACATATACATATATCCCTTTGGTGGGTATGTCATCAAAATGCGATATAAACGGAAATGCTACTTATTATCAATATGATAACTTAAACAGATTGGAAACAATCAGAGATAATGATTATAATATTATAAAGCATATTGATTACCATTATAAAAGCAATAACTAATAGTTTATTTATACATAAGAGGTTATGAAAAAAAGAACATTACTAACTATATTTAGCCTGTTAATAATTATTTTCAGTGTTTATTCTCAAAGTAGCGGCGATGGCTTCAACGACATCACCCTGTCATCATACGGAAACGAAGTGGTGGTTGCACGCCATTCCATAACCATTTTGCCCGGTTTTAATACTACCGGACACAGCAACTTTCATGCTTATATTGACCCCGACCTGCCACTAAATGGAGGTGAACCGGTTACTGACGGACAGTTTAATTTAAACTTTATACGCATTTATAAACCAATAAAAAATAATGCAACTCAAGAAATACCGGTTCATATGGGACCTGTTCACCATGGGCTTGATTATAATAAATGGGCAGAAATTACTACTTACTACGATGGGTTGGGAAGGCCTATCCAACAAGTGCAAACCAAACTGTCGCCAGGTGGTGCCGATGTTGTAAAACCCATTATCTACGACGAATTTGGAAGAGTTAAAAAAGAGTATCTTTCGTATGCCATTACACAGGACGGTTACAAAGGCCCCGGCGGATACCGCCCCGACCCTGTTTCGGAGGTTGCCGAATATTACGCCTCTTTTCAACCGGGAGAAGGTGACTATGCATTTGCTGAAAAACAATTTGATAATTCGCCGCTAAACAGAGTTTTGAAACAGGGCGCACCGGGAATGGCATGGAAATTAATAGATGGAAAAACCGTTAATTACAGTTATCTTACAAATCAGGCGAACGAAGTGGCGCTATTTGTAACTAACAGTACAGGCGTGTTGTCAAAAAACGGATTTTATAACGAAAAAACACTGTTTAAAAATACTGTTACCGATGAAAACGGAGCACTTTCAATAGAGTATAAAGACAAAACCGGCAAAGTTGTACTAAAAGTGGCCGATGCCGTGAACCTTAACCTTAAAACCTATTACGTTTACGACGATTTTGGGCTGTTGCGTTTTGTCATACCGCCTAAAGCAAGCCAGGTGCTTGAATCTCAAAGCGGAACCATTGGCTCGGTAAACAACAATAATACACTTAGCGACCTATGCTTTTATTATAAATATGATAGCCGTAAACGAATGACCGTAAAAAAAATACCCGGTAAAGAGGCGGAATACATAATCTATAATAAGCGCGACCAAATTGTACTCACGCAAGATGGTAATCTTAGAGCAGATAAAAAGTGGAACTTTACCAAATACGATGTTTTTAACCGGCCTGTTATTACAGGGGTATATTTCAACAGTTCGATTACCAATCCCAATGCTATGCAAGACCTTGTTACTTCGCATACACCTTTGTATGAGCAGGTTAACCTCAATGCTCAATACGGATATACCAATGATGCTTTTCCAACCGACGGATACGAAATTTATACCGTTACCTATTACGATAACTACCAATATATAGAAAAAGAAGCATTTAACCACAGATATGATTTTCGTGGTGATGAACTTCCCTTTGAGTATCCAAAAACTGAAAACGTTAAAGGCCGGGTTACCGCTACCCTTACAAAGATTTTTCCAAACGGTGGCATCGAAGGTGTTTATTTTAAAGAGGAACTAATAGCTGTAAACTATTACGATAAGTATTATCATCTTATGCAAACCGTTGCTGACGACCAGGAAGGTATTTTAAATATCAATTCCAGTTTGTATAACTTTACCGGACAGGTGCTTCAAACAACAGAACACCGGCTTGCCAATGGAGTTTCAATGGACGAGTTAACCATTCATCAAACCTTTGATTACGACCGTGCAGGCCGCCTGCTTGGAACTCTGCACCAAATAAACAACAATCCGGCAATATATCTTAACGTTAACAAATACACCGAACTGGGACTGCTTTCAAAAAAATGGTTGCATGCCGATAAAGACGGTAACTACTTGCAAAAGATTGACTATAAATACAATATACGCGACTGGATAACTGATATTAATAATATAAGCAGTCTCGGAAGCGATGCTTTTGCACTTAAACTCAATTATACAACCGGAACACATCCGCAGTTTAATGGCAATATTTCAGAGATGAAAAGTGCTTACAGCGGGTTAGATGCAACCTATGATTATGAATACGATGGAGCCAATCGACTTTTAACAGCTGATTATAATAAAGGCTATGGCGATTTTAGTACCGGTTACGAATACGACAACAATGGCAACATCACCACCATTAACCGTAAAGGCTCTGTTGGCGGTACCGAGTTTGGTGATATCGACAACATAGCACTCACCTACAACGGCAATCAACTTATGTCGGCCAACGACCTGAGTGACCCCAACCATCAAAACTATGGCTTTGTTGATAACAATTCGTATGGAAGCAAAGAATACGAATATGACCCCAACGGCAACATGGTTTTTGACAATAATAAAAAACTGATTGATGTTAAATACAACTACCTCAATCTGCCCACAAGATTAATTCTTATTAAAGATGGCGATTTTGATCAAATATTTTACCAATACGATGCTGCCGGCAACAAACTTTGCAAGCAAGCCACTAAAAACGGAATGGTTGTAAAAACAACCCGCTATTTTCCTACCTTTGAAACCGAAAGCGGGCAATTAAAACACATTTTTACCGCCGAAGGAAAAGCCGTACCAATGAAAAAGGGATTTGAATACCAATACTTTATAAAAGACCACCTTGGCAACACCCGCGTGGTACTGAGCCAAAGAGGTAAAACTATTCAACAAAACAGCTACTACCCCTTTGGTATGCTAATGGCCGGCCTCCCCCAAAAAGAGGAAGCCAATACCAACAAATACCTGTATAACGGTAAGGAGTTACAGGCAGACTTCGGGCTGGATTGGTACGATTACGGGGCGAGGTTTTATGATGCTGAAGTGGGGAGGTTTGTTAGTGTTGATTCGTTAGCAGATGAGTTTGCTTATAAAAGCCCATATGATTATGCAGAAAATAAACCGATTAACTGCATTGACTTAGAT
>WGDP01000182.1 GCA_015493215.1 Bacteroidales bacterium
CGCTCACAACATCTTATGTTGAATATACCTACTATTTCGGAGCAGGCTATACGGGAACTGACGAGTATATTGCATTTAAACATGATAACGTTGCTTATAAAAGCATATACATTGATGATTTTGTTTACGAACCCATGCCGGCTTGTCCGCACCCCACCAATCAGTCGGAAAGCAATATTACCACCACTTCGGTAACGTTACAATGGTTTGAAAACGGCTCATCCACTTCGTGGGATGTAAGAATTGTACCCGAGGGAGGTGATACAACCGGCGTAGCTTATGCCACCACAACGGTTAATCCTTTTACCGTTGACACCCTAAGCTCAGCCACCTATTACGACTGGTATGTTCGCAGCAGTTGCGGCAGCGACTGGATTGGCCCCAACACCTTTATTACCGATTGCGATACCTATTCAGCCTCTTTTACAGAAAACTTCGATGGAGTTACCGTACCTGAGCTGCCCATCTGCTGGTCTTCCATCAATGATTCACAATACCCCAATTTAACTTATGTAAAAACTATTGATAATCATAGTCCCAATTCGGCACCCAATCAAGTGGAAATGTCAAATGATTATGATTATAATGCCAATCTGTTTTTGATTTCTCCACAGCTGTCCGATTTAACATCGCAGCACAATCAGATACGTTTTTATGCCAAGGGATATAATAACAATTACACTTTAATAGTAGGAACCATGTCAGATCCTTCGGATGAAACCACCTTTACGCCGCGTAAAACATTTACCTTGTCAAGTGCCAATACGGAGTATAAAGTCTATTTTGGTGGAACTTATACTCTCACTGATGAGTACATTGCATTTAAACACGGCTCAACCGACCGCTATCAGCTTATTGAAATTGATGACATCAACTACGAACCCATCACCGATTGCCTTACCCCTTTCGACCTCGCTTCGCAAAATGTGAACAGCACTACCGAAAAACTAAGTTGGACAGAGCGGGGTAACGCAACCTCATGGAACATACGTATTTTGCCTTACGGTACCGACACCACAGGCAAACCCTGGTCCACAGTAACAGACAATCCGCTAACCGTTGATACATTGTCAGCAGGGACACAATATACCTGGTACGTTCGTGCCAATTGCGGAGGCAGCTGGTCGGTTCCCGATTATTTTACAACGGAATGTGCAGCAGTAACAACATTTCCTTTTGTAGAGGGATTTGAAAACAGTGTACCGCCTCAATGTTGGCATAATACCGTTGTTGTCAATGGAAATGTGTCACCAAACTGGTCGAAAGCCTCAAGCGGCACCTATCCGACAGCCTCGGCAATAAAAGGAAATTATATGGCAATGTATAATGGAAAAAATGCCTCGGCAGGCACTGAGGGACGTCTTTCAACACCCCAAATGGATTTTACCGGTTTAAGCGGTATGGGGTTGACGTTTTGGTTTTATCACAGTGAAAATGTTTATTCGGGTGCTGCAGGTATAAAAGTACAGGCATCGGTAAATGGCGGTGCATGGACGGATGTTACCCCGCACTATGTAGTAGCAGGTAGTAGCGGATGGAGTAAATACGCTGTAAACCTGAAAGATTACGATGGATTGGCCAATGTTAGTATCGGCTTTTTGGCCAATGGTGAAAATCTGGTAAACAGCTATATCGACAGTGTTACCATCCTCAGTAACATTCCGGCTACAGCAACCTGGACAGGTGCGGTTGACAGCAGTTGGTACGAAACTGCCAACTGGAATTCCACGGAAATTCCGTTTGACTCCACCGATGTAATTATCCCTTCAGGTGCAACACATTACCCGATAATTGTTAGCGATGGAGCGGTTTGTAATAACCTTACTATTCGCTCGGATGCCGTTGGCGATGCTTCACTGATAGGAGAACAACACCTTACTATTTCCAACAATGCAACCGTGGAAAGATATCTCACCGCCGGAAGATGGCATGAGGTATCGGCCATGACGGAGAATGCCACAATCAACAGCTTTTTCTTTAACCATAACCCTGATGTGTGGATGAGTGAATATGTTGAGGCAACCGACAGCCGTTCGGGTTTAATCGACCTTAATACACCCATGCCGCTTGGCAAAGGTTTTGAAGCCTGGGTGGAAGCAGGGTATGACTCGACAGCTGTGTTTACAGGTGTTTTAAACGATTCGGATGTGTATGTCAGCCTTTCCTATTCCGATCCCTCGTTGGGATATAATTTGATTGGTAATCCGTTTCCAAGTCCCATAAAATGGATGTATCCCGCCGTGCAATTATGGAATATGCAAGGGGTAAGTGGCTCTCTGTGGCTTTGGGACCCTGACGATGGAAATTATCGAACCTGGGCTACGGGAGGCGGAACCTTGACGGATGCTGTTATTCCCATGGGGCAGGCCTTTTTTGTTCAGGCAACCTATCAGACATCATATCTTACTATTCCGGTTACTGCGCAGTACTCTTCAAGCCAGGATTTTTATAAATCGGATAAAACCACCGGAGATGAAGTATTTCCTCATCTGGCACTTACGGCAAGTTATGAGGGTAGAAAAGACAGGGTATGGATTTCGTTTGCCGATGGCCTGTCGCAGGATTACGACCTGAATTATGATACCCGAAAAATGAAAGGAGCCGACGATGCACCCCAACTCTATACGGTTGAAGGATTGGAGAAATATTCCATTGATGCCATGCAGCCGTTGGATTATGGCGAAAGCCGAACCATACACCTTAATTTTAAAGCAGGCCAAAACGGCTTGCAAACCCTTACTGCCGAGGAAATTTACAAGCTCCCCAATACGGAAATTGTTTTGGAAGATTTGAGGCTAAACACCATGCAGGTACTTAACACCAATCCGGTTTACCGCTTTGAGTCAGTTAATTATCAGGCTCCTAACCGGTTTTTGATTCATTTTAACCGTTCACCCGATGGCGTTGAAAGCAACAGTGCCAATACCGGGATAAACATCTATTCCTTTAACAATTGGGTTTATGTTCAAACCGATGGTGAAGCTGCTGATCATAAAAAAGTTGTTACAATTTATAACCTTACAGGACAAGCCATCCTTTCAAAAGTGTTGCCACCGGCAACTTTATCTAAGGTCAGGGTTATGGTTCATAACAGCTATGTTTTGGTAAAAGTACAAACTGAGGATAATGTTTATACCAATAAGGTTTTTGTGAGGTAAGGTTTTACCACTCCCCAAAAGCATCAACCCACGTTTTCGCGAATAGAAGGGTATGCCTACGGCACGCAGGCGTGCCACGGATGAAGTAGGATGCCGTAATGGTTTTGAAGTCTGAAAGAGCTTTGAGTACCGAAACGCATCTATATTTATATGTAAATAATCCCGAAGGGATTTAACGTGAATAGCCCTGTACGAAGTGCAGGGAAAAGGGAAACATGTAGTTAAAGCAAATCAGAACCCTGAAGGGGTCCAATAACTTTTTTGAACCCCTTCAGGGTTCTTTTATTCATTGTTATTATAACCACCGGTTTCACCGATGGTTATTCATGTTAAACCACTTCGTGGTTTGGTATCAAAATGCCATAAATGCTCCACAATCTCGTCTGGATTTTTAATCCGGATAACATAGAACCCTGCTAACGCTTCAACACCAATCCGCTTGCTAAGACAGCGCACTGTCAAACAAGCCATTCTGCAACAAACAAACCATTCCGTAACAGGCAATTACGCTTTCAAACCTTTCGGGTCTCCCTCGCACATGCCTGCCTGACGGATTGCCTGCGGCAGACATGCCCTTTTCGACCCGAAAGGTTTTTCCGTTCCCCAAGCTCGTTCGGAAGGGTAATTCGGATGAGGTGGGGTGTTGTAATCATTACCTAATTAGATAGTTAATGTCTTTCAGATTATAAATCTGAAAGAGCTTTAGAGATTATAAATCTGAAAGAGCTTTAGATGTTAAGAGCTTTAGATGTTTGGTAAATCTGAAAAAGCTTTGGGGAGTGAGGTTTTTTTTATTGGCAGTTATTTGGTACTTGCTAATTGAATTTTGAAATATTTTGTCTTATTTCGTAAATAAAATCAGAAACAATACTTTTATGCCTTACCAATATAAATATCCCCGGCCTGCCTTAACGGTTGATGCGGTTGTTTTTAAAAAAGAAGATGATGATACTTTTGTGTTACTCATTCAGCGGAAAAACCCGCCATACAAAAGCAAGTGGGCACTGCCCGGAGGGTTTGTCGATATGGATGAAACACTGGAGGCGGCGGCAGCAAGAGAGTTACACGAAGAAACAGGGCTTTCAGGAGTTGTGTTAAAGCAACTGCAAGCTTTTAGTGCTTTGGAACGCGACCCGCGGGGAAGAACCGTCTCGGTAGTGTTTTGGGGAATTTTAACCTCGGATAACACGGTTAGTGCAGGCGATGATGCAGCCGAAGTTCAATGGTTTAACATCAAAAATTTACCGCCATTGGCTTTCGATCATCGTGAAGTGCTGGATGCCACTTTGCAAAAACTTTAATAAAAAATAACCTCCACCTTTGGATGGGCAGCCTTAAAAGCATCTACCCGTTTTTTTCGTAACGAAGTATTATAGCATGATAACTGTTCGAGGTTGTTTAAGCCATTTAAATCGCTCAGCCGGTTTACTTTGGTGTTGTTAAGGATTAACTTCTTCAAATTTATTAATCCGGCAAGAGGTTTTAACCGGCGGACTTTTGTGCCTGCAATATTTAACTGTTGAAGTTCTTTTAAGGATGAAAGTGGCGACAGGTCGTCAATTCCCGTATTTTCAAGATTTAGTTCAACAAGCTGCGTTAACCTGCCAATCGGCTCAATATCAGTGATGGGGTTGTTTGGTAGATTTAGTATGCGCAGGCTGTCCATTTCAACAAGAGGCGAAAGGTCTGATACGCCGGTGAAACTAATGGAAAGGGTATTTAACCTTTTGCATACCGTTAAAGGTTCCAGGTCGGAGATTTTGCTGTTGTTTTTTATGGAAACCGCTTTCAGGTTGGCAATTTGCTGCAGTTGTTCTTTGGAAGGACTTCCGTCAATGCCAATTTGTTTGGACAGCTCTTTTTGCCATTCGTCAGAAAGGTTGTTCCACCAAAAATTCAGCTGTCCGGTTTGATAAACTACCAGGCAGCCGGGAACCATTGTCATAAAATTAAGCACATTGTTGGTTTTTACCTTCGTTTCATCGCAATATACTTTTGTTAAATCTTTGTTTTTTACAAGCGGCATAATATCGGAAACCAAGGTTCTGTCGAGGTGGATTTCCTGCAAATTCGACAGCTCTTTCAGGGCGGTTAATGCATCGATTTTTGTGTTACTCAGGTTGATGTATCGTAAGTTGTTTAGTCCTGATAAAGGCTCTAGGTTTTTGATGTTGGTATTGCTAACATCCAGCGATTCAAGCCGGAACAACATCTTTAAAGGGGAGAGGTTTTTTATCTTTTCATTTCCCGAAAGCAACAACTCCTTTTGGTTAACAATTTTTTGCAACTGTTCTTTGGTGGGTGTTGCAGCGGCAGAGTATCCTTTTGAAAGTATTTTTTGCCAGTAGTCGGGTAAACTGTTCCACCAGCTAACCAGTCGTTGCGAGTCGAAAATAACAAGGCAGGCAGGATTTTTTTCCATAAATGCAATGGCTTTCTGTCTGTCGATTCCGGTATTGTCGCAATAAATCAGCTTTAAGCTTTTGTTATCCTGCAACGAAACTATTTCGGTTATACCCGTGTTGTTTGCCTGGATGGTGGTTAAATTTTTATCAAATGCCAAAGGCGATATATCCGTTACGCCTGTATTGTCGAGATTAATATACTGTAACGCCGGAAGGCTGTCCAACGGCGACAGGTTGGTAACAGCGGAGCCGGTGAGTATTAATCTTTTTAACGAGGGCAACAGCCCCACGGGTTTTAAATCGGTTACGGGTGTATAAGCCATGCTTAAAAACGTCAGCTGTTTTAAACCGGTTAAAGGCGATAAATCGGTTATGGAGGTGCTGTCGATAATCAGTTTTTCAAGCAGGGTAAGATTTTTTAATACTTCGAGGGTATCAACCTGAGTGCCTGCAATGTTAAGCTGTTTTAAATTAAACGAAAAGCGTAATGGCTCCAACGATTCCACTGCTGTTTTTGAAACATCAAGGATGGATAATTTATTCAGTGTTCGCAACGGAGTAATATCGCTGACAAGCATGTTTGAAGCCTTTAGCATCTCCAGCGAAGCCATTCTTGAAACCGGTTGCAGGGTTTGAATTAAATAGTTGTTGCTAATGTTGAGTCGTTTGGTTTCGAGCAGATGCTTAATTTTTTTATCCAGTACCGCCACATCAACCTTTACCGTATCCGGACATTTTCCCCATATAGTATCGTGGCTGTAAACCACGGTGTAACTTCCCGAATCAAGTTGCGGCAGCTTTGAAAACCGCAGGGTGTCGTCACCGCTTATGAGCAACGAATCAGTTTCGGTGGTGTTACAGGGGCGCAAAATTACAGCCATGCTATCGTTAAACGATACCACCTGATTCATGGGCAGGGTGTCGAAAATTAATATTTTCGAGCCGAGATAATCGCGCCAGGGCAGAGGCAGTTCGGCCCACCAGCGGCGCATCTCTCGTTTTTCGTCGGGTTTGGTGGTGTAGATGCTGGCAATTTTTAAATCTTTTTTAAAGGGGTCGAGGTTTATTTCGATGTATCGAAGCACATTAAAATCTACCGTATCGTTGTTAATGGTAACTCCTTTTAAATTACGATTTACCGTAGCTTTAAAAATAATTTCACCCTCCTGGCCTGTTATCTGGTCAATGGCCGTTACCTCCAACGAAAAAACCGCCTCTTTATAAAAAAAGATGATGTCTTTTAAATAGGCCTGAACGTCTTTGCGCAGCGGCACTTCACGGTTCTCGTCCAAGTCGTCTTCAATTTGCACTTCCGGGTCACGAAACATTTTTAAATAGCTGTC
Organism: Bacteroidales bacterium; assembly: GCA_015493215.1. Classification (GTDB taxonomy): domain Bacteria; phylum Bacteroidota; class Bacteroidia; order Bacteroidales; family F082; genus B16-G9. Next base: position 6,907 of record WGDP01000182.1, read on the forward strand.
GTTGATAATGATTTCTTTTTCAGCCATCACCTCCCCGGGATCGCCCAAAAAGTTCAGCGTGCCTTCAAGATAGCTTATCATCATTTTACTTTGCTCCTTGTATGCGGCCACCTCATCGGCTGAAAGCGAAGGGTGTTTTTCCTGCGCTTTGGCAGGCGGCAAGCTCAACAGGGCAACAAATAAAACTAAAACTACTCTTCTGTACATGACTTATAAAATCTGATTAATTGGGGTTTTTCGTCCTCTTTAATATATTTCAGGTTTGAAATCAACCAGCCTGAATTGGTATCACTACGGTTGTAATACGACAGCTCAAAATACCAGTCGGGTATTTGAAAAAAATGAAATTTTACATTGGTAATTTCTTTGAAAGTAAGCTTGCCGGTTTTCATCAAATAAAAAAAGAGAGTTAGATAATCGGGCTGAAAATTATCGGAAGCATAATATTGAATGCGCGACGGGTGGTCGAGTGCTTTGTGGAGGTTCATAAAATCAAGCTCGTGGCTTTGCGGATGCAAAAAATATTTCATGGCCTCGGCACTGTCGATGTCGGGAAAAAAGCTGCTGGTATAATTGTAATATACATTGCTGATAACCCATTTTGAACCCAACCCTGATTTTTCGACCTGCAAAAACAGAATAAGATGCTGCTCTTTTCCTTCAGATGTAAAAGTGGCCGCCACTTCGGCAAACCAGTTGTTGTCTAAAAACTCCAGATAAAACGGGTTGCGTTTGTTGGTAACATCTTCAATAAAGTATTGTTTTAACTTACTGTTTGTACGAGGGTTGTGAACATCAAACATCTGCTCGAGCAACTTTATTCTGATTCTCCGGTTGTGGTATCTCGTGTCGGTTTTTTTAAGCAGTTTACCATATTGGTCTTCTTCCATATTGAACCTTCTGAAAAACTGGCCTACCTGTTTGTTCATCATGTGAAGAATGGCTTCGTCCTGTCCGCCTGTGCCGCTGTTTAGCGAAAAGCTTTGCGAATAGCCCACAGATATCCACGAAAAAAAACAGATAAAAAAAAGTGTCTTTATGATATATTGCATCTTTATACTATGTAAGAAGCGGCAAAGTTAATTGTTTATGGTTATATTTACCCCTTAATTATTAACCAAACAAACGAAAAATGGATTCAAATATTTTTAAAACCGTAAGTTACGGCTTATACATTATTTCAACCGAGTGGGAAGGTAAAAAAAACGGTTATGTGGCCAATACGGCTTTTCAGGTAACTGCCGAGCCGCCTAAATTCGGTATCAGCTGCCACAA
>WGDP01000183.1 GCA_015493215.1 Bacteroidales bacterium
ATGCTTCAACAAACTATTTCTTTCGCAGGTTAAACAAAGGCACCTACGTTTTGGAATATCCTGTTTTTCTGACACAGCAAGGGGTTTTCCCGGTAGGCCTGGCAACCATTCAATGCCTGTATGCACCTGAGTTTGCAGCCCATTCGCAGGGTGGCAGGATTGTGGTGGGTGAGTAGGGGGGTGCGAGATAAGTATCGGAAGCAAACTTAACACCTCAGCGGTTGGTTTAACACCTGTCCTAAAGTATTTATTTTACCACCACCAATTTCCTATAAGCTTGTACCTTCCCGGAATTTATTGTTAGTAGATAAATTCCCGCCGGCAATTCGGAAATATCAACCTTATTGCTTTCGTTTTGCAGGTTTGCTTTTTTGACTGGTTTTCCGGAAAGCTGCGCAATGGTAATGATAGCATTATCAACGCCTGAGATTGTAAAATAACCGGCGGCAGGGTTTGGATAAATATTGATTTGAGAAAAATCGACCTGAAGATTAAGCGTTGCATTTGGATTGCAATAGTTAACCGTGCCGTTTTGCTGAAAGATGTAACTAAATTCAAAATCATCCTGTTCAATATGGCTACAGGCATACAACGGATCCGATGAACTGCTACATTGTTTGTCTCTGTTGGCCGACCACATAGCAATACGCCCGATCTTTTTATCAAGGGCAAAATCTCTGACCTCTTCGGCATCATCAAGATAAAAGATTTCTCCGGCCACATCATTTTGTCCTATCATGGGTGTAACACCTATCATCCGCCATATCAGGGAGTCGGGTTTGGGCATGCCGGCATCCTCGTACAGCGATTTCAACTGGTTGAAGGTATGCTCCATGGCTGCAATGGCTTTTGACCCCATATCACCGCTGCCGCCATAATCCATCGCCATAATATTGACCACAGAAATGTCAATATCGTGTTCCACAGCACTGGTAATCACGTTGATGCCGTCGGGTGTAAGTCCATAGGGCATCACCGGCAGCGTCAGCGATATTTGCAAATCAGGATACTCGTCCTGTAGCAACTTCATGGCTTCCGATCGTCGATTCACCGATTCAGGATGTGCCGCAAACATTCCTTCAATGTCAAAGTCAACATTTTGCAGCTGATAAGCATCAATAATTACTTTATAAGCGTCTCTTAATTCAGACGCATCGGCAGCCACATAAGCCAGTGGCGAACCGTTGGCACCCCCGAAAGAAACAATAACCTCTCCCTCCTGTGCTCTGAGGGCAGCTATTTCAGCCTGATACCAGGAAGTGTCAAGAGAAGCATAGCCTCCCCAGCAGGGATTTGCACCTTCCTGATTCTGATTGTCAACAACAAAAGCAAGGGTATAAAGACAAATGCCGGTAGCATCGACATTGCTAATATCAAACGGAGGCCACAATGTAACATCCACATAAGGCGTGTATAAGGGATGAAGTGCCGACAATGCTCTTTTTTCGGAATATGATGCCTGCTGTCCCGACACAAAACCTACCGGGGCAAAAAAGAGCATTGCCAATATTAATTGTATCGTTTTCATAACTTGCTGGTGTTATGGTTTAATAGTTCGTTTTTGTCCTTTCGGTATTTCAAATAAAAGCTTTTCAAAAGCCGGTTCAAAAATATACCTTTTTACCATCCCGTTCCAATGATGTTTCCTTCCGGTTTGATTTCAGAATTACCTAGAAAAAACCAGAACAATGATAACTATGAAATTAAAAAGAGATTAATACAAAAACCCAAACAAAAATAGTGGAATTTTATTTCCGGTACCGTACTCAATATTATCGGCGGCGATATACGAATTGGGAATATCTTTTATTTGTTGATAGTTTTTGTCTTTTCCACCTATCTCAAAGGTGTATTTATCATCAACAAAAAAATCGCCTTTGTTTGTATATTCAACCGAAAACAGACTTTGTAATTGATTTTGAAAAAACGTTTCGCGTAAAGTACCGGTGTTTATTTTATCGGATGATAATGCGTACATTAAATTGGGGTGATGAAGATAAATTTTTTCCGGTTTTTGTAATTGGCTTACACCCTTTGAAGAGGCAAAAAGCAAATTAATTATATTGGCTTTTTGTAAATAATGAAGCATCATTTTTAAAGTGTTTCTTGCCATTCCGGTTTTTTCACTTAGGTTGCTGATATTGGGTTTAAAAGGTACCGAAACAGAAATAATAGACAAAAGCCTTTTCATTTTTTCGATGCTTTCAATATTCAAATCCAGATACATGGGGATATCCGCTTCAAGAGTTTGGTTAATTGTTTCGGCCAATAGAAACAAATAATCTCTGTTGCTTTCCAGAAAATAGGGGTAGTAACCTTTTTGATTGTACCGCTCAAGTTCCAAAATGGGCTTGATTTTTTTATTTATCATCATACTTAATTCCAGATGATTTGTTAAAATATCCGGTAAACTAACGGTTTCAAAATTTAATTTGTGGGTTACATTGATATATTCCCGGAACGACAGGCCCTGAATATCGTACATTAGCGCTCTTCGGCTTAAATCCGCTTTCGATTTTATCAGTGGCAAAATGGAGGAGCCTGTAAAAACAATCTTTAATTCGGGATAGTTGTCATAAATATTTTTTAGTTCAATACTCCAGTTCTTATATTTATGAACCTCATCAACAAATAAATATTGGCCACCTTTTTTCACAAAATCATCAACATATTCGCTTAACGAATTTGTGGCAAAATAGATGTCGTCTAAACTTATGTAAATAACAGATTCATTTAGGGGCAGGTTTTCTTTAATGTATTGTAATATTAATGTGGTTTTTCCAACACCCCTTGCTCCTCTTATTCCAATCATCCGGTTTTCCCAGTGAATGGTGTTTAATAAACTCCGTTTAAATTTAAGCGAAACGTTGCTTAATCTCCGGTAAAAATTTTCTCTCAAAGGTTCCATGACAATAAAATTGGTTTCTGTAGATTGCAAATATATAAAAAAATTGTAATCTGCAAAAACCAATAATACCTGTAAAATGGTTTTTACAGAAACCAATATAGTCTAATAGTACTGTTTTTTTGAGCAAGATTATGAACTTGTTTAAAGTTAACCTTGTGGTAATGGGTGTAAAATATTGTAAATCAGAAAAGTGAATATATTTTTTAATAGACCCACCCCTACGCCCCTCCAAGGAGGGGAATAATGGAATTCATTTTCTGAGTTACAATATTTTACCAGTAGTTTAAATAATAGACTTTAAACAAGTTTTATAAAAATATTTCCAAAATCCAATAGTGTTTTAGCAGTAAAACATCCAAAATCCAATAGTGTTTTGGAAATAATTTTCCAAAATACAATAGTGTTTGAAAATATATTGTATTTTTGTGTAAAAAATATGAAAAGGGAAATAGAGCAATATTTACTTCATTGGAAGGATAGTGTAAACCGTAAGCCTCTTATTTTAAGGGGGGCAAGGCAGGTTGGAAAAACATTTTCGGTTATTAAGTTTGGAAAGGAAAACTTCGACGATGTTTTGCTTCTCAATGCCGAGCAGGATGATAACCTGAAAAATGTATTTAACAGCAAAAACCCCACACTTATAATCAACGAATTATCTGCATTATATAACAAACCGGTTATAGAGGGGAAAACGCTTCTTTTTATTGATGAAATTCAGCTGTTGCCCGAAGCCATTGCTGCTTTACGCTACTTTTACGAGCAGATGCCCGGCCTTCATGTAATTGCTGCCGGGTCGTTACTTGACCACACCCTTAACGAACTCCCTTATTCCATGCCGGTGGGCAGGGTAGAATTTGCTTTTATGTACCCTATGAATTTTAGAGAATTTTTGCTCGCCAACGACCAACAAGGAGTTGTTAATTATCTTGATAAATTTTCTCCTGACGAGTCATTTAGTGAAGCGATTCATCAAAAATTGATTGAATTTTTGAGACTTTACTTTTTTATCGGTGGTATGCCTGAAGCTGTCAGGGTTTATACTAAAACTAAAAATCTGATTGAAGTAGAAAAAGTACACTCGGCGATTCTCACTTCGTTTCAATATGACTTTGCAAAATACGGTACCCGAAATCAACAAGAATATTTAAAAGAAAGCCTGAAATATGTAGCAAAAAATGTTGGCAAAAAGGTTAAATATTCAGCCATCAACAACAGCGTCCGCTCTTCGTATATTAAAGATGCCTTGTTAAAACTTGAATTAAGCCGGATTATTCATCTTGTACGAAAAACAAAGTCTTCAAAAGTTCCTATAAATCAATATGTAGATAATAATGTGTTTAAACCGCTGTTTTTGGATATCGGGCTGTTGTGCTCACTTTCGCATATTAAATTAACCGGTTTAAAAAACCTGGTTACCGACTTTGAAGGCGCATTGGCTGAACAGTTTGTGGGTCAGGAACTGCTAACTTCGTTTAACTATTATGCAGATGCTAAACTTTATTACTGGGTTCGCGAAGCAAAAAACACCAACGCTGAGGTCGATTTTTTATATCAAATAGGAAACAGCATTTATCCCATAGAGGTAAAAGCCGGAAAAACAGGGACACTAAAATCGTTGCAGGTTTATTTGGCCGAGAAAAAGGAGCACACCGGCATACGGTTTAACATCGATTTACCATCGGTGGGTAAAAACCTGAATGCAACCGTTATCCTCGGGGGAGACAAAAAGGTTATCAATTATAATCTTGTTTCGCTGCCCCTTTATTTTGCTGCTTTAATCAACAAAACACCTTTACCTTAACCGTTTAGCCCAACGTAACCGTAAATACCGTAAAATGGGTGTCGGGGGTTAAAACAATATCGCCACCCATGGAAAGCATTATTTGTTTGCTCAGGCTCAGCCCGATTCCGGAGCCGTTTGCTTTGGTGGTAAAAAAAGGAACAAATATCTGTTCGCGAAGTTCATGGGGAATGGCAGGGCCGTTGTTTTTAATTTCGATTTTTACCCGTTCCCCCTGTTCAATGGTGTTTAGCCATAAAACCGGCTTTTCAACGCTATCGGAAACAAGAGCTTCAACACTGTTTTTCAATAAATTGGTAATTACCTGCGACAGCAGTTTTTCGTCGGTGAAAACGGTCAGGTTTTTTGAAAACGTTTTTTTGAGGTTTATGGTATCAAACCCTTCAAATGCTGTGGCAGCCATCAGGTTGTTTTCCAACAGTGCTGACAGGTTAACTTCCGAAATATCAGGTTCCGGTAGTTTGGTAAACTTGCGGTAGTTTTCAACAAAATTCAACAGCCCCACGCTTCTTTCTTCAATAACGGTCAGGCCTTTAATAGTATTGTCAATGGTTTCTTGTCTGATATCTTCAACATTAATCCGCCGTTTGTTTTTTGTAAAATAGCCCGAAATAACCTGCGACAAAGTGGTAATGGGGGTGATGTTGTTCATAATTTCGTGCGACAGGGTGCGCGCCAGCTTAATCCACGCATCCACTTCGCGGCTGTCAAGCTCTTTGGTGATGTCGCTAACGGCAACAAGTTTATAGGTTTCGTTTTTAAGGCTGATTTCCGAAAGTTTAAACAGTAGTTTTTGTCCGAATTTGTTTTCAAAAATTGCCGACTGCCGGTTCTCATCTTTCGGGGGGTTCATAATAAACAGTGTCAACGCATCGTCAATATTTTTTAAAGCGTTGATGTGATGATATTCGTGCAACTGCGTGAGTTTTACAGCTGCCGGATTGATATTGACAACCCTTCCTTTTTCGTTTACCGAAAACAAACCGGTGGCCGATTGATTGATTACTGAACGGAAATAGTGCTCCTGCGAACTGATGTCGATTTTCGCCTGCCGGAATAAATCGTTGAGCCGCTGCATGCCCTTGTAAACTTCGTTGATGGCTTTGTTTTGTCCGTCGGACGGGACTTTTAACGAGCTGTCTTCGTTTTCGATTCCCAGTAAAAAATAGGCCATCCAACGGTTGATGCTGTTAAAATAGCGAACCAAACTGATGGCAGCCAACAGCAAAATTAGAGCGGTTATTGAGCTTAAAACCCAGGCATGTTTTTCAAAAACCAACCAACTGCCAAAGGCCGCCAACCCGATAATGATGATAAGCCTGATGATGATACTGCGGTAAAAATATTTGTAAGTCATGGTTTTTTATTTCAAATTCCGTATCGTTTCATCTTGTTATAAAGCGTTTGCCTTGTAATACCAAGATTTTTGGCGACAGCGGTCATGTTTCCTTTCTCTTTGTGAATGGCCGATAAAATCATCTCCTTTTCCATCTCTTCGATGGTTTTAATGCCAGTCTCTTTATTTGGGTTGATTCGTTGGTTGTCCAGTGAAAAACTGTATTCATCCAGCAAATTGCCTTCGGACAGAATAACAGCCTTTTCGATACAGTGTTGCAGCTCGCGCACATTGCCCGGCCACTTGTAATTTAACAACTTGTTTTTTGCCCTTTTGCTAATTTTTAAGCCGGGTTTATCGTATTTTGTTGCGTACTGTTCAAGATAAAAATCGGCCAGCAGCAGAATGTCGTTTCCGCGTTTGCGCAACGGAGGCAGCTCAATGGTAATGGTGTTGATGCGATAGAGCAGGTCTTCGCGGAAACTCCCTTCGGCAACCATGTTACGGATGTTTTTATTGGAAGCCGAAATCAACCGGATATCAATATCAACCGGCTTGTTGCTGCCGAGTTTGGTGATGGACCGGGTTTGAATGACCCGCAGCATTTTTGCCTGTAACGACAACGGCAGGTTGGCTATTTCGTCAAGAAAAAGAGTACCGTGATTGGCAGTTTCAAATTTTCCGGTATGCTCCTTTTTCGCATCGGTAAAGGCTCCTTTTACATGGCCAAACAACTCGCTTTCGAACAGGGTTTCGCTAATGGCTCCCATATCAACGCTGACCATTATTTCATTTTTTCTTTTTGAAAGGTTGTGAATTTCGCGGGCGATAAGCTCTTTACCCGTCCCGTTTTCGCCGGTGATAAAAATATTGGCATCGGTGGCAGCTACCTTTTGTACCATTTCCATCACTTTTTTCATGGGGGCGGAGTCGCCGATAAGCACTTTGCTGCTGCTGTTAAACTCCATTTTGAGCATGTTGGCAGCATTTTTATAAGTGTCCGTTTCAATTTTACTTTTACGGAGTTTTAATGCGGCCTGAAGGGTACTAATAAGCTTGTTGTTGTTCCACGGCTTTAATATGAAATCGAAAGCACCCTCTTTAACGGCTTTAACAGCCAGCTCAATATCGCCATAAGCGGTTATCATTACCACACTGACGGAGGGGTCGTAATTGAGAATTTGATGCAGCCAGTAAATACCTTCGTTGCCGGTGTTGATGCCGGCTTTAAAGTTCATGTCGAGCAGCACAACGTCAATGTTGTTTTGACGTACAACCGAAAGCAGGCTGTTGGGGTTTTGCAGGGTAAGCAGCTCGCCAAATTCATTTTGCAACAACAACTCAAGTGCCGTTAAAACACTTTTGTTGTCGTCAACAACAAGGATTTTAGATTTCATTTTATAAGCCTTTATTGTTCAATTCTTTAATTTATTCCAATAACCAATCAATAATATTTAACTTTTGAATACCGTCAATATTTGCCTTATCATAATCAAGCGTTAACAGATATTTTGGATAATTGTCGTTTATCCGTTTAAATGACGAAATTTCTCGTTGCAACGTTTTTTCGTCATTAACAGTATAGGCAACCTGATAATATTCTCTTTCATTATTTGCCTTTTGTACTACAAAATCAATTTCTTTATCCCTGTTTTTTCCCACATATACTTTACCTCCCCGCCGAAATAATTCAAAATAAACAACATTCTCCAATTTGTGTCCTAAATCAGTATCATATTTATTGGTTGCTGTAATATTTCTTAATCCCAAGTCTATAACATAGTATTTTTCATTTGTTGTAAGCAATTCTTTTCCTTTAATGTCATAACGGGGTGCAGCATATAAAATGAAAGATTGAATTAGAAAATCCAAATACTTAATAATTGTGTTGTGTGATATTTGTTTTCTGGAGTTTTTATTAAGTTCTCTGGCAATATTTGTCGGCGAAACGTAAGACCCTATTGAGTTAAATAAAAAGCTCACAATACGATTCAGGTTATGAATATTTCGTAATTTATGGCGTTGAGCAATATCTTTAATTATAACAGTATCATAAATTGACTGGAGGTAATCATTTACCAATTCTTTGTTTTTATAAGAAAGGGTAACTGCCTCAGGAAAACAACTTTCGTTTAGGTATTTGCGAAAAAGGCGGTCGCTGTTTTTTTCATTTTCATTTGCTAATGTATATTCTTTAAATGAATAAGGCTGAACATTAATGGCAATGTACCTTCCCGTTAAAAGTGTTGCCAACTCACCCGATAGCAGGTAAGCATTGGAACCGGTTATGTACAAATCAATATTTTTTTTGGCATATAAACTGTTGATGAGTTTTTCGAATTCATTTATTAACTGTACTTCATCTAGAAAAATGTAATATTTTTTTTCGGTGTTGACGGTTTTTATGATTTCATCGTATAGCGCTGTCCAGTTTGTAAAAATTAGATTTTCACGTTCTTCAAAATTGAGAAAAATAATATTCTCAGGAGAAACGCCATCGGATAATAAATCATTTTTAAAGGCTTCTAAAAGTGTTGATTTTCCACTTCGCCTAATGCCGGTAATTACTTTTATTAAATTTTGATCCTTGAGCTGTCTTAATTTATTTAAATAAATTTCTCGCCGTACCATTGTTTTTTTCTACAAAGATACTCATTAATGACGAAATAGCAAAAAATTGTAATTTTTCGTCATTAAGCCCTTTTGTTGTAATAAAACAATCAATCATAACAATCAGTAAAATCAGTGTCCTATTCCCACGTTATCACCTGTAAATATATTAAACACTACCTGTAAAAATATTTTACATGTTTTCTAACAAAAACCTATTGGATAATTTATAACAACCACGTATACAATACTATATAAATAATGGTATGGTGATTGAACATTATTGTATTTATATTAAAATATGTATTACAGGAAATGTTAAACCCTATGCATCAAACGATAATTTCACCTGTTTCGGTATGTTCAGATAAATTTCAAATCAGGCACCATTACAGCAAGCCAGGTAATTTGAAACATGATGTTTTGATATGGTTGTTTATTATGATGGTTATAGCAGGGTTCGCATCTGCCACACAAGCGCAAAGTAAGTGGAATCTTGTTAAGTGTATTGACTACGCTTTGGACAACAACATTGATTTATCCATTTCAAAAAACAGCGTTAAAACCCAACAGGTTGATTTACAGGAGAGCAAAGCCGATATTTTTCCAAATTTAAACCTTGGCAGTGAGGTTAATATGAACTTTGGACGAAACATCGATCCCAACACCAACGATGTTACCTTCAATCAAACCATGCAAAATTATTACTGGGTTAATACTTCGGTCAATCTCTTTCAGGGGTTTACAAAAATCAATACCATCCGGTTTAACAACTATCTGCTTGCCGCTCAAAAAGAGGAATCGCAGTTTGCAAAAAACAAGCTTGTGTTTAAAATCCTTACGGCATATTATACCGTTTTATACAGCTCGGGGCTGGTAAATGTAGCTAAAAGCCAGGTGTTACTTTCCGAAAAACAGATTAAGCGCATGGAAAAGTTTGTTGAAACCGGCAGAAAGTCGCCCCTTATGGTTCAGGAGTTAAAAAGCCAGCGGGCAAACGACAGGCTCAGCCTTACCCGCGCCGAAAACTTTTACAGTAAAACATTGCTGGAATTAAAACAGTTGCTACGTCTTGACGCAGGGTATCCTTTTGAAACGGATACTTCCGGCAACCTCGCAGTTTCGTTGATGCCTCTGCCTGATGTTGACTCGCTGTATAAGGAAGCCGTGGCCGTGATGCCCGAAATAAAACAGCAGCAATTGCTTTACCGGGCATCAAAAAAAGAACTTGCCGTGGCCAAAGGATTCAGGTCGCCGAGGGTTTATTTGTCAGCCGGATACGCCACCAACTTTTTTAACGGTTCGGACATGAATTTTTCCCATCAGATTGAAAACAATCAAAATCAATGGATTAACATGGGAATAGCCATACCGGTTTTTAATAATGCATCGGTTCACAGTAAAATTAAAAGAAAGAAAATTGAAACCGATAATCAAAAATTAAAACTGGAAAAACAGCGGGAAACGTTATACACCCAAATATGGAAAGCCGCCGACGAATTAAAATCGGCCGAAAACGAATATTTTTCAGCATTGGAGTTAAACAATTACAGCAAACTGTCGCTTGAAAATATTGCAAAAAAAATGGAAAACGGACTGGCCGGCACCACTGATTACGATGTTGCCAAGCAGCGGTATGTTTCGGCGCAGGCTACCTTGTTAAAAGCCAAACTCATTTATTTAATGCGTAAACAGATGCTTGAGTTTTACCGGAAAGGCAACTGGAACCATCTTTATGTTTCACCCAAATAATCAATTATTTATGGACAGGCCCATCGAAAAGAAAAAAGGAATAAAACGAAAACATATCTACCTTGCTATCGGCATTGGTTTGCTGTTGCTTATTGTTTACAAAGCTTTTTTTACAGGCAATTTATCAACCTATCGCATTGATGCCGATAAGGTTACCATTGCAACGGTTGAAGATGGTATTTTTAACAACTACATTACCGTTACCGGCACTGTGGCACCCGGCGCCACTATTTTTCTTGATGCCCGTGAAGGCGGACGGGTTGAGGAAAAGGTTGTTGAGGAGGGAACCATGGTAAAAAAAGGTGATGTAATTTTACGGCTTAGCAATCCCGATTTAAACCTGAGCATTTTAAACAGCGAAGCACAGCTTGCCGAAAAAAGCAACTTCCTTCGTAACACGCTGGTTACCATGGAGCAGGAAAGAATCCAAATAAAAAGAGAACTGCTTAATCTGGAGTTTGACATCAAACGTAAAAAACGTGTTTTTGAACAAAACAAAACGTTGTATGCCGACAAATTGGTGCCCAAAGATGATTTTTTAAATTCAAAAGAGGATTACGAGTTTGCCAAACGCAGCTACGAGTTATATCTCGAACGGCAAAAACAGGATTCCGTTTATCGTTCCATTCAGGTAAAACAGATGAATAGCAACCTGCATAATATGGAACTTAACTTGCAGCTTGTACGGCAGCGAAAGGAAAATCTGAATGTAAAAGCGCCTGTTGACGGGCAACTCAGCTCGTTGGATGTGGAAATCGGCCAGTCGGTTCCCAAAGGCGGCAGAATTGGCCAGATAAATGTTTTAACCTCGTTTAAAGTGGTGGCACAAATCGACGAACACTACATCGACAAGGTACGAACCGGACTGACGGCAACCCTCGACCGCCAGGGTAAAACTTTTGATTTGAGAATACGTAAGGTTTTTCCCGAAGTGCGTAACGGGCGCTTTACCGTTGAAATGGTTTTTAAGGGCGAAAAACCGGCAAACATGCACACCGGACAAACCTATTACATCCGCTTGCAGCTTGGCAATCCGCAAAAGGCACTGCTGCTGCCCCGCGGAAGCTTTTTCCAGCAAACGGGCGGACAATGGATTTTTGTTTTAAGCGATGATGGAAAATATGCCCTGAAACGAAACATAAAAATAGGCCGCCAAAACCCCAAATATTACGAGCTGCTCGAAGGATTAAAACCGGGTGAAAAAGTTATTGTTTCCGATTATTCAAATTTTGGCGACAACCAACGACTTGAACTGAACTAAAAAAACCTATAAACATGGTTTTAAAAAATATTAAAAACGCTTTTAAAAGTCTGTGGAGAAACAAATTTTTTTCGGTGATAAACATCATCGGGCTTTCCATTGGTCTTGCGGGAGCCTTTGTTTTGATGTTGTACATTTTAAAAGAAACCGGCTACAATCGCTGCCATTTAAAACGAATCAATTAAATATCAGGAATAATCAGACGATAAACTTGTTAATAATGAGAATAATAAATTTAAAAACTTTCGGTAAACAGTTGTTAAAAAACAAGTTATATACTTTTATCACGGTTATTGGTTTTGCAGTTTCGCTGGCATTTGTTATCCTGTTAAGTATTTATATTAAAAACGAACTGTCGGTTAACACGCTTCAAAAAAACAGCAGCCGGATTTACCGCCTTTGTAACGAAAGTTTCAGCAATACGGCTCCTCCGGTGGGTGCGTGGCTGCAAAAGGAGATACCCGGTATCGAAAGTTTTACCCGCATCAAATCAATGGACGGTATTATCAATGTTAAAGGCCGCGAAAAGTTTCAAATGGATTATCTTTTGGCAGATTCTACCTTTTTTAACATTTTTACTTTCCACCTGATTGAAGGCAATCCCGCTGCGGCTTTAAAAACCCGTCACTCCATCGTGCTATCAAAGACTTTGGCACGAAAACTTTTTGGCGATGAGCCGGCACTCGGTAAAGAGGTGTTGGTAAATGTTAAAATACCCTTTACCGTTACCGGAATTGTGGACGATATTTCAAAAACATCGCATTTTGAAAAGGTTGATGCGTTGATTAATTTCAGGGCTTTGCAGGATTTTTGGAATTGGGAAAATATGGAATCGGATTTTGGCAACTGCTCGTTCGACCTCTATTTAATGGCAAAACCCAAGGTTGATTTGCCGGCAAAAGCCCCGCAGATACTAAAAATGTTTAAAAAAGATTTTTGGCTTTACAAGGATAACAGGGTTAAAAAAGTTATACTTGAGCCGCTTAGTCAAACCTATTTCAGCACCATAAACGGAACCGGTATCAGGCAGAACAGCAAAACCCTTATCAGGGTACTGTCGCTTATCGTTTTTTTAATTCTTGCGCTGGCAATCGTCAATTATCTTAACCTGACCATTGCCCATTCGGGCACCCGGGTAAAAGAAATTGCCATTAAAAAATTACACGGAAGCTCGCGCCGTCAGCTTATTATTCAGCATGTTACCGAAACCGTTGTGCTGTGTGTTGTTGCTTTTTTGCTGGCTATTTTGTTTAGCTTTTGGGCCGAACCGGTTTTCGATTCGCTTTTAAACACCAAACTTTATCTGCACAACGAATTTACGGGCATTAACCTGCTCTATTTTCTGATTTTTGTGGTGGTTACCGGTTTTATTTCGGGCATCATTCCGGCGCTGATTATTACAAAAATCAATGCTGTTGATGTTATCAAAGGGGGTTTTGCCTTTAAATCAAAAGCGGTTTACTCAAAAGCGCTCATCGCTTTTCAATACATGGTGGTGATTGCCCTTATTATTTCGGCCATTGTTATTGTGCGGCAAACCAGGTTTTTACAAACCCGTTATTTGGGATTCAACACCAAAAACATTATTAAAGTACCCTGCATGATCGATTCAAACAAAGAGGAAGCATTTAAAGAGGAGTGTTTAAAAATTCCCGGGGTTAAAGCGGTATCTTTTGTGCAGGGCGACCCTCTCGATGGTGGAAACAATCAATCGTTTAAGTACAAAAACAAACCGGTTAGTTTTCAGGTTTTTGAAGTCGATTCTGCTTTTTTCGACATGATGAAAATGAAAATAACACCCACCGGTGTTGCCTATTCAAAGGAGGGAATTTGGTTAAACCGTACCGCCATAAAAAAACTGGGGCTTGACTCGCTGCCTCAATCGTTCCGATATTACAAAGTATTACTTCCCGTTCTTGGTGTTGTCGAAGACTTTAACTTCCGGTCGCTGCGCAAAAAAATCGGGTTGGCAATGATTTTACAGCTGAAACCGAAAGAATACGCCTGGAACATTTTAATTGAGGTTGAAGGTAAAAACCGGCCTCAAACCATGGTGGATTTAAAGAAAACCTATGCACAGTTTACCGATGGCATTCCGGTTGATTTTACCTTTATTGACGAGGAAATCCAACATTGGTACGACAGCGAACAACGAACCGAAAAAATTGTATCGTGGTTTGCCTTGCTGGCGATAATTATTTCGGTAATGGGCATTTTTGCCATGTCGATATTTTACAACCAGCAAAAAACCAAAGAGATAGGGATAAGAAAAGTAAACGGAGCCACAGTTTTTGAAATCATCAGACTGTTAACGGCCGATTATGCAAAATGGGTAATAATAGCTTTTGTTATTGCCGTTCCGGTGGCTTGGTACGCCATGAAAAAATGGCTGGAAACCTTTGCCTATCACATAACCTTAAGCTGGTGGATATTTGTTTTGGCCGGCCTCGCTGCGCTAGTAATAGCCCTGATAACCGTAAGTTGGAATACCTTTATTTCGGCCCGGAGAAATCCGGTGGAATCGTTGAAGTATGA
>WGDP01000184.1 GCA_015493215.1 Bacteroidales bacterium
GTTTATATTGAAAACTACAGAAAACAAAAAGCTGCATAAAAAATAGACATCAGGTAATGCAGAGATTAAGCCTTCTTTCTGCTTTGTTGCTGAGAGTAAAAAAGTAGAGGAGCAAAAAGCTCCCCTACACAAGATAGACTTCAGTACAAAGCTTCGACTAAAGCCTTCTTTCTGCTGATGCAAAAATATTAAAAAAATTTGGATTTTAACACAGTATCTTTCAGGTCGAAGGTGGATTGTGCACAGGAGACCTGAAAGGTTGCGCAGAGAAACCCAAAAACCTCAAATTGAACACAGGTTGTGAGCGGAGATATGAAAGGTTGCATAACCCTCAATAATCATAAACATGGTATTAAGAAACTACCTCCCCTAACCTTTCCAGTCGCCACCCACAGGCTTGCTTCGACTGAAAAGGTTGTACGCGCCATCCTAACCTTTCCAGTCGCCACCCGCAAGGCTTACTTCGACTGAAAAGGTTGTACTACCTCGACCAAAAAGGATTTTACCGTTTCATGTGGCGGTCGATTTCACGCTGGCTGTCTTTTTTCTTAAGGTCTTCGCGTTTGTCGTAAAAGTGCTTTCCTTTGGCGAGCGCTATTTCCAGTTTGGCCAGGCCTCTGTCGTTTATAAAAAGTGTAATCGGAATAATGGTGAGACCCTTGTCCTTAACTTTGTTTTTCAGTTTTTTAAGTTCGCGGGCGGTGAGCAAAAGTTTTCGTACCCGTTTTGGAAAATGGTTGTTGTAAGTACCGTAACTGTATTCGGCAATGTGCATCCCCACAACAAAAAGTTCATCTTCTTCAAAAACACAATAGGCATCCGCTAAAGAGGCTTTTCCCGAGCGAATTGACTTTATCTCGGTGCCCGTAAGAACAATACCTGCAATATATTTCTCCAAAAAGAAATATTCGTGCGAGGCTCTTTTGTTTTTTATACGAATGTTATTATTGTTTGCCATGGTTTTTTAAAAAGTGGTGCAAAGGTAATTGATTTGCCCTATTCATTCGCCACATTGTAAATAACGATGTCAAAATTATTACCTGAATTTTCTGCAACGGCTATTTTTTTTCCATCGGGCGAAAAGGCGGGGGTAATACGCTGAACCGTGTCAGCAGACAAAAGCATGGGTACAGTTCCGTCTTTTCTGATGGTGATTAACCTGAATTTTTTTTCACGATTTGTTTCGGCGCACACAATTCGGTAGCTGTTTGCCAACCAGCAATACGATACAGAAGCAATTGAATCGGGTTCTTGTAACTTTTCGCCATACCAGTTTATTTGGTGAAGTTCAAAATCAAACGGATTGGATTTGCTACGACTGCCAAATAAAATAATTTTTCCATCGGGTGAAAACAGTGGCCTGTACAGTTCTTTGTCCTTTAAATGGGTTAGTCTGTTCAGGTTATCGTAAACAAAATCATAGCTGAAAATCTGCCAGGTATCGCTTTTTTTATCCCAACCGATAAAAACCACGAGCCTTCCCGAAGGTGAAAATGAGGGGGCTTTACAAAGGATGTCTCTTTTAAAAAGCAGCTCCCGATTTCCCGAGTTAAGATTAATTTTATAAAGATGACTGCCGTCTTGCTCCATTTTGTCATACGCAATATTGTTGCTTCCGGGAATAAAAACCGGATGACTCATATTAGCTTTTCCCCCGGTAACCTGTATCAGACTGTCATTGGTAAAATCATATAAAAAGATTTCAGAATGGCCTTTTAAAGCACTTTGAAAAACCAACAAGGTACCGTCATCCGACCAGGCCGGAAACCGCTCATTACTTTGGGGTAACTCAATGCGGATAACCCGGGCAGTATCGAGAAATTGGCTTTTAGCGGCAGGTGAGAGAGCCATTGACAGAAAGGTTACCGCAAGAGTTATAATTATTATTTTTATGCTTTTCATTTTGAGCCGATAAAATTACTACAAAATTCAAACTAAAAAGCTTATCTTTGTGGAACAAAAACAGAAAGTATGACAACATTAAAAGTGGGTGATAAAGCACCCGATTTCAGCGGAATAGACCAAAACGAAAATAAGATATCGTTAAGTGATTTTAAAGGGAAAAAGGTAATATTGTATTTTTACCCAAAGGATAATACTCCCGGTTGCACTGCCGAAGCTTGCGATTTACGCGATAATTACAACATGTGGCTCGACAAAGGTTATGCAGTGATAGGAGTTAGCCCCGATTCGGTAAAAGCACATCAAAAGTTTGTTGAAAAATATGAACTGCCCTTTCCGTTAATTGCCGATACCGAAAAAGAGATACTGAATGCTTACGGTGTTTGGGGATTGAAAAAAAATTACGGACGCGAGTATCAGGGTGTTTTTCGTACAACTTTTATTATTAATGAAAAGGGTGTTATTGAACATATCTTTAAAAAAGTAAAAACAAAAGAACATACCGCTCAAATTCTTTCAACCATCGAAAAATAATTGATTATGACAACAGATAAAGCAAAGGCGCAAGCCCAACAGGAAAAACAGAAAAAGCTAAAAGCTCTTGAGGCTACTCTTGGAAACATAGAAAAAAACTTTGGCAAGGGCACCATTATGAAACTTGGTGAAAATGCAGTTGAAAATATTCCTGCCATTTCAACCGGCTCCATCGGCCTCGATTTGGCACTGGGAATAGGCGGGCTTCCCAAGGGCAGGGTAACCGAAATTTATGGCCCCGAATCGTCGGGAAAGACTACCCTGGCCATCCATGTAATTGCCGAAGCCCAAAAGGCCGGCGGTATTGCTGCTTTTATTGACGCTGAACATGCTTTCGACCGGTTTTACGCCGAAAAGCTTGGTGTTGACACCGAAAACCTTTTGGTGTCGCAACCCGACAACGGCGAGCAGGCACTGGAGATTACCGACAACCTGATTCGCTCGGGAGCCATCGATGTAATTGTTATCGACTCGGTAGCAGCCCTTACCCCCAAAAGCGAAATTGATGGCGAAATGGGCGATTCAAAAATGGGATTGCAGGCTCGTTTGATGTCGCAGGCACTGCGTAAACTTACGGCCAACATCAACCGAACCAACACCGTTTGTATCTTTATCAACCAGCTTCGCGAAAAAATCGGTGTAATGTTTGGCAATCCCGAAACAACCACCGGTGGAAATGCCCTTAAATTTTATTCGTCGGTAAGGCTTGACATTCGTCGAATCAGCCAAATTAAGGACACCGAAAATGCCACCGGAAACAGGGTGCGTGTTAAGGTGGTAAAAAACAAGGTAGCGCCTCCATTCCGTAAAGCCGAATTTGATATTATGTTTGGCGAAGGCATTTCAAAAGTGGGCGAAATTATTGACCTCGGCGTTGAGCATAACATCATTAAAAAAAGCGGCTCATGGTTTAGCTACGGCGAAACAAAACTGGGACAGGGACGCGATGCCGTTAAAAATCTTTTAAAAGACAATCCGGATTTGATGGAAGAGCTGGAAGATAAAATATTTGCAGCGCTGGGCACCAAAGCCTCTTCGTAGCAGCACCTCAGGCTATCCTTTTTGGAAGCTGTCATAATAATTGATTTCTACATTTCATGGTTGACCGGATTAAAAAGTTTCAGAAAACAACCAAGGCCGACTACAAGTTTGCTTTGTTGATTCCCACATGGAATAACCTTGACTATTTGAAGCTGTGTGTTAACAGCATACGGAAAAACTCCTTTTATGAAGTACAGATTATTGTAATTGTAAACGAAGGAACCGACGGCACACTGCAATGGGTTGCCAAACAAAACGAACTTGATTATGTATATTCCGAAGAAAACATCGGTATCTGCTTTGCGCTTAATATTTCCCGATCGCTCATTAAATCGGAATACATTGTTTATGTAAACGATGACATGTATCTGCTTCCCGGCTGGGATAGAGAGCTGGATAAAGAGATTTCAAACATCGGCACTAAAAGTTTTATGCTGTCATCAACCATGATTGAACCCATTGACACAGGCAACAAAAGTGTGGTGGTTAAAAACTACGGAACCGGTTTAAACGATTTTAACGAAGAACAGTTGCTAAAAGACCGCCACAGCCTGGCAAGGGATGACTGGAGTGGCAGCAGCTGGCCTCCCAACGTGGTACATGTTGATATATGGGATTTGGTAGGCGGATTAAGCATTGAGTTTTCGCCCGGCATGGGTTCGGATCCCGATTTTGCCAAAAAGTTATACGAAGCCGGTGTAAGGTATTTTAAAGGAGTAGGGAGCAGTTTGGTATATCATTTTGGTTCCAAGTCAACCGGCCGTATCAGAAAAAATAACGGGCGCGATATATTTATGCACAAATGGGGTATTACGCAAAGTACTTTCAATAAAAAGTGCTTACAACGAGGCGAACCTTTTAACGGAGAGGTAAAAATGCCGGTGCTTTCGTTGTTTGAACGTTTAACCAACAAGATGAAGATAATTTTAAGTTATTTAAAATGATGAACCGATTTGTAAACACCTCGCTGCTTGCGATTTTTATCGTTTTGTTTGCATCCTGCAACAGCAATAACAAGCCGAAAAAAAAATTCAGCAAAGCCTTAACTGAAAACGATTCTATAGAATTAATTACCGGTCAGATAAAGTTGGATTCGTCGGATTATACCCTTTGGAAAAACAGGGCGAGGCTCTATTTAAAACAGGGTAATGTGGATGTGGCTTTCAGAGATTTGAACAAAGCGTTGGAACTGAATAATACCGATCCCGGGTTGTTTATTATTTTATCCGATTTGTATTTCACCATCGGCAAGGTTGATAACAGCCTGTCGAGCATCAAAAAAGCCATCGACCTGCAACCCGAAAATCCTGCCGGCTATCTGAAAATGGCCCGCGTTAAATTAATATTGCAAAAATACCCTTCTGCCTCGGCATTTGCCGACAAAGTAATTTCGTTGGATGCCAACAATCCTGAAGCCTATTACATTAAAGCTATTTCGGCACTGGAGCAAAAGGACAGTGTGCAGGCGCTTACTTTTATGAAGGTGGCAGCCAATATGGATACGGCTTTTTTTGCTGCCAATTTTAATATTGCCGTGGTACTCGATGCCATGCACGACAGCACGGCAGGGATCTATTTCAAAAAAGCAATTGGTAACAAACCCGACAATGCTTTGGCACGCTATTCACTGGGGATGTTTTATCAAAAGCAGAAAAAGTTTGATAGCGCATTGGCTGTTTACAACCGGTTAATAGCAATTCACCCCGACAATGCCGAAGCATATTTTAACAAAGGGTTTATTTACCTAACCGAATATCTTGATTTTGAAAAAGCCATTGATGCCTTTAGCAAAGCCATCGAAATAAAACCCGACTATACAGCCGCAGTTTATAATTTAGGAAGAACCTACGAGGTGATGGGAAAAAAGAAACTTGCAGAAAAAAAATACCGCGAAGCACTTAAGCTTACTACCAATTATCCGCTGGCAATCGACGGGTTAAACCGGTTGGAAGGCGACCATTAAACAAACTCTTTTTTAAGTTCGCCTAATTCGTCAATAACCTGTTGGGTTTTTTGTTCAAGATCGGCATAAAGGGCGTCCAAATCCGAATCGTCCTTATTAGCGCCTTTGTCTTCGAGCCGTTTAGCAGCAGCACGAGCCTCTTCGGCAACAAAATTGGAAACCACTCCTTTTAAGCTGTGAGCATTAAACTTTAAATTGTCAAAGTCCTTGTCAACAATATTTTGTTTGATTTTTTGCATTCTTTCAGGATACTCATCAACAAACATATTAATGATGTCCAAAACTATCTCTTTGTCAAAAAATTCAAAATTTTCCCGAAACTGATCTTTATCAATAATCATGATGAAAGGTTTTTAAAATTAGCAAGATTCAAAGTTAGACTTTTTTTTGATAACTGAATTATCACAGAAAAAAATTATTAAAAAAAGTTTTTGGGCTTTAATAGCCAAGTAATGAACCTCCCTGGTAAACCAAAAAGGAGACTATCCATGCCAACAGTGTTGTATAGGCTGCCAAAAACAGCGACCATTTCCATTTACCCGACTCATTTTTGATAGCCGCAATAACAGCAACACACGGAAAATAAATTAAAATAAAAAACATAAACGACAGGGCAATAAGCGGTGTAAAAACCGGCATACCCTTTTTGGGGCCGCCGGAGTATACGGCATTTTGAAGCCGCTTAACAAGCCCGTTATCGGTTGTTTCGTCGGGGTTGCCCTGAAACAAAACACTCATGGTGCTTATTACCACTTCTTTGGCTGCCGAGCCTGCCACTAAACTAACTCCCATCCGCCAATCGAAACCAAGCGGCGCAATTACCGGCTCGATAAATTTACCAATACGCCCTATCATCGAATGCTCCTGCATTAAAAGCTGTTTGGTTTTGTTTAAGGAGTCGATTTGATGAGTTTGTGCTGCTTCAAGCGTTGCCAGAGCCTTTTTATCATTTTTCAGTGAAGCTGTTTTTTGCTGATAACTTTGTGTTACCGCAGCTATTTTGTTTTGATAGCGCTGTTCAATTTTTTTGCCCCGCGGAAAATAGCCCAAAACCCAAATCAGGATGGATGCAACCAAAATAGTGGTTCCCATTTTACGTAAATATTGTTCGCCCTTAAACCAGGTTTGTTTTAACACCGATTTCACCGGAGGTACACGGTAAGGAGGAAGTTCCATAACAAACGGAATGGTATTTACCTTGAACATGGTTTTTTTCAATAACCAGGCTACCAAACCGGCCAGCATAATGCCAAAAAGGTAGATTCCAAAAAGAAGCGTTCCGCGATGGTCATCAAAAAAAGCTGATAATATCAAAATATAAACCGGATACCGTGCACTGCACGACATAAACGGTATGATAAGCATGGTAACCAGCCTGTCCTGTTTGTTTTCGATGGTTCGGGTAGCCATTATGGCCGGCACGTTACAGCCAAAACCCATCAACATGGGGATAAACGATTTTCCGTGCAGCCCCACCCTGTGCATCAGTTTATCCACAATAAACGCCACGCGAGCCATATAGCCCGAGGCCTCCATCAGGGTGATGAAAAAGAAAAGAATGAGGATGTTGGGTAAAAAGATGATTACCCCTCCAACACCTTCAATAATTCCATCGGTAAGTGCATCTCTTACAATGCTTTCGGGAAGTATGGCCTTGGTGGTGGCACTTAACCAGTCAACACCTGCCTGTATCCATTGCATGGGATAATCACCGAGGTAAAAGGTTGCCTGAAAAGTTATCCACATGGCCAACAAAAAAATAGGATAGCTCAATATTTTGCTGGTAACGATGGAGTCGATTATGCGGCTTTGCGAAATCTTTTTGCGTTTGGCAGCCGGCTGATAAGTTTCACGCAATGCCCCTTCGATAAAACCGTATTTTGAATCGGTAACCACCGTTTCAACAGGTTCGTTTCGGAGTTTCGACAACTTTTCCGACTCTGATTTTGCCAGCGCCAGAATTTCATCGGCATTTAAACATTTCTCCTTTACCCGCTTTATCTCTTCGGCATCGTTTTCAAGAAGCTTTATGGCTATATATCTCGGCGAGATAACTGTTGTTAAGGCCTCGTTTCCGGGTTTGCGAATTAACGCTTGTAAGTCCTTTATTATTTTTTCGGTGTATTTACCATAATTAATGTGTACATGCCTGACTGCCGTATCGCGCCCTTCGTAAACATCAATAATACGGTTAAACAGCTTGCCAATGCCACGCCCTTTTGATGCTACAATGGGCACCATGGGGATACCAATCATTTTTGAAAGGCTTTCGTAATCGAATGTATCCCCTTTTTCCAAAAACTCATCCCACATGTTTAACGCGGCAACTACCCTTACATCCATGTCGATAAGCTGCGTGGTAAGGTAAAGGTTTCGCTCTAAGTTTGAGGTGTCAATTACATTTAAAATAATGTCGGGCACCTCTTCAATAATGTGCGATCTTACATAAAGCTCTTCGGGTGTGTAGCTTGTAATGGAGTAAGTTCCGGGCAAGTCGGTCAAAACAAAGGTGTAACCCCGGTGAAAAAATTTGGCGGTGGCAGCTCCAACGGTAACGCCACCGTAGTTTCCGGTTTTTTCTTTTGAATGTGATGCAATGTTAAAAAGAGTTGTTTTCCCGCAGTTGGGGTTGCCAACCAAAGCAACATAGATGGTTTTTGAGTGAAGGTTATGTCCGTTGCCCCTTGGCAGGTCTTCGGCTTCGAGCGTGCCGTCAAAATGCTTTCTGCCGTTTCCGTTTCCTTTTTTTGAAACCTCTATCAATCGGGCTTCGGAACGCCGCAACGACACATCATACCCCATAATGTTGTATTCAATGGGGTCTTTTAACGGCGCGTTTCGTACCACCGTTACCTCTTTGCCCACCACAAAGCCCATTTCAATAATGCGCTTTCTGAAGGCTCCGCTGCCCCTAACTTTTGTTATAATGGCCTTTTGACCGTTGTGTAAATCTTCCAGTGTCATTGCTGTGCAAAGAAAATAAGTTTCTCTTAACTATTCCCTACCTTAATGTAGGTATTTAGCAGGTTTTGAGTTGCTAAAATTTTGATGCCGTGGATTGATTAGTGCTTTCAGATATAAGGTTTTATAAAGTTAATGGGTAAAAACCCCCATAAACTCCAATTAATTTATCAAAAGTAGTATTCTCCCCCATTGATATAAACATTTGTATCCGATAGTTTTGCCGTTTGAATAAGATACCGTTTTAGTGAGTATTTTAGTGGAACATGAAATTATTGATATTCAATATTTTATACTTTTCCGCCTAGCTCTGTCCGAAAAACGGTATTTGTAAAAAAAACAATTATGAAAACATTTAAAACATTACTACTTTCTTTTTCATTGCTGTTAACCATCAGCCTCACGGCACAGGTGGCAGTTAATACTAACGGCGCAACTGCCAACGAATCGTCCATGCTGGATGTTACCAGTACTTCTAAAGGGATATTAATTCCGAGAATGTTGGCATCGCAGCGCGATGCAATATCAAATCCGGCAACGGGATTGATGGTTTTTGTTACCAACGACCAATGTTTTTACTACTACGATGGCTCAAAATGGAATAAGGTATTAAATGACGACAGCAATGATGATGACTGGACCATTAGCGGAAACGATGTTTATGTTTCTTCATCAAAAAAGGTTGGCATAGGAGCCACATCGCCAATAGCGAAGCTGGATATTTATAATACATCCGACATTTATCCTTTCAGACTACAAAATAATTACTCCGGCTCCTCTACTGCTTATGGCCAGTACACTTTATTGACAGGCAGCAGTACAGGTACTCAATATGGCCTATACACACGTACTTCCAACACCGGCGATGGTTCCCACTTTGGTTCTTATACTGAGATGTCCGGAACAGGCAATGGCCTGCAATATGGGGTTTATTCAAAGGTATTTAACAATGGTACCGGAAAACATTATGGGTTTTATTCTACTATAACAGGTACGGGTGCCGGAGAAAAATTTGGTTTATACGCTTCGGTTGTCAACAGTGGCGACGACTCACATTATGGCCTTAAAACTTATATGGGAAGCGATGGTGCAGGGCTTCAATATGCTGTATATAACGATGTTAACAATACAGGTGCCGGCACCCATTATGGAATTTACAACCGTTTTAGCAGCACAACTTCCGCTAACATATATGGTTTGTACAATCAGGTATTAGCCACCGGAAACGGCACGCATTACGGAGTTTTCACCAATATGTCTGGTATTGGTAGTGGTGATAAATATGGTTTTTATGCCAATTTTGTATCAGGAACCGGAGGCAAACATTACGGAATTTACATTGATGCCCCCGGAGGACAAAACTATGCTGCCGTGTTAAGTGGTAAAACCCACATTAAAGATAAAACGTCAGGCATAACAGTTTCAGACAAAGCCTTGGCCACAATTGACGCAACCAATTCGGATACAGCTCTGTATGTGATAAATACTCCAAGTAGTGGCGATAATACTTACAGTATTATAAGCAATATAAAGGGGGCTGATAACGGTGAAAAACATGCTGTTCATAATATAATTGAAAATACGGGACAAGGTGCTCATGTTGGCGTTTTCAATAAAATAACAGGAAATGCTGAAGGTTATCAGTACGGTGTTTATAACAATATTGATAATACCGGAAACCATTCGCATTATGGTGTTTTTAATAAACTATATGGCTCGGGAACAAGTTCATTTTATGGCACCTATGACACCGTAACAGGTAGTGGAGGTGGAACGCATTATGGTAATTATATCACCTTAACAGGTAGTGGTAGTGGCGATAAGGTTGGGTCATTTATTAAAATACCTACTGCCACAGGAGGTGTGCATTATGGTGTTAAATGCGATGTTACCGGAAGCACAAACTATGCCGGCTATTTGGACGGGAGAATGTATGTATCGGATAACGTTGGTATCGGCGTACCAAGTCCAACCGTTAAACTGGATGTTGAGGGTGATGCTCAATTTAAAAACTCAAGCGCTGATGCTGTGGTAGATATTGAATCGACAAGTGGGGCTGCATCGGTTAATATTAAAGCAGCAGGGTCGAGCGACCTGGCGCAGGTAAAATTATATAATGCTTCAGTTCTAAGAGCCAGAATAGGCTATGACAAAGCTAATTACCGTATCTTTATAGCAGAAGAAGGGCAGAGAAGTGTGTTTATTGACAACGGAAATATAAATCCTCAAAATCATAAACAACAAAATCTGGGATATAATGGAATGGCCTGGAACAATATTTATTATGATGACATGTATAATCAGGGAGCCGCAGCTTTTGTAAACAGAAACGTTACCAAAGAGTTACTGGCTTTCCCTCCCAAAGAGAAAACACAGGGAAGTTTCGACTATCAAACCAAAAGAGGTGAGATTGAATTGGAACCTTCGTCGTTACCCAAAGGGCTGCACGATCAAAATTCCATATTAACCGATGAGATGGTAACCTATAATTACAAAGCCAACTACGAACAGCAACTGCAAATTGAGGAGTTAAAAGAGGTAATTAAAAAGCAAAACGAAAAAATTGACGCATTGTTAAAAATGCTCTCCAAAGATAATTAACCGAAGGTAGGAAATTTGGTTCAAAAGCCTGCTCCGTTTTTGGGGCGGGCTTTTTTATTTGTTTTTTCTTGTGGTAGGGCAAATAGCATTGAAGTTGTTTAAAGTTTCTCTTTATGCCTCAGTAATATATAAAT
>WGDP01000185.1 GCA_015493215.1 Bacteroidales bacterium
ACAGCCGTTAAAAAGAACAAAAAAGAGTGTAATAATAATAAAGGATTTAATTATTTTCATTGTGATGGGTTGTGAAATTATTTTAAGGCTCAAAAGTACAACTTTAATGTTTGCCAAACCAATGGCAATATTAAAGAAGTTTACGAACTTTCATAGCTTCTAGAATCAGAGTGACAATATGTGTTGGGGTAAAAGTTGCACAGTTTATGATAAGGTCGAACCAGATGTTGTCAAACTTATTGTTGGTGAGCTGGCTCAATAGCAGTTTACGATTTTTATCTGTTTCTTCAAGATATTCAACGGCCTTGGTTTCTGAGAAACCACGTTGCTGCATCAGTCGGTTAACGCGCCAGTTATGGGGTGCCGCTAATTTTATATGCATGCCCTTTGGCAGGTTTTGGGTAATAGCTACGCCCCCTCTGCCCACAATGATGATGTTTCCCATTTGAGCATCGTGGGTTACAATTTCTTTAATTGAATTACGGAGCATCCTGTCGTTTTTGTAGTAGCGGGTTGACAGGGCATTTAAAATTTCATCGGCCATGGTTCTGTCTTTGCCATTGATGATATCGTTAATTCGATGCTTATTGACTTTAAGTTCTGAAGCTGCCTGATCGATAATTTCTTTGTTAACGACTTTCCAGCTGATATGGTTTTTTTGCAGTTCTTCCTGAATCATCTGTGCAATAGTGTTAGCGCCGCAACCTGTTTCGCGCGAGAGGGTGAGAAAAGGCAATGTTTTTTGTTGTTCGGTTTGATACAGTTTTTCGAACTTACTGTTGAAATAATGGATTAAATCGTAGGCCATGATTTTATGTTTTTTATTTGACCTATAAAAATACAATATTATGGCTGAGAAGAAAAGGAATAGGAGAGAAAATTATGATATTTTTTTGTTGGGGTGTGAACCAAATAATATTTTTTGTTTCTTTGGATTTAGAAAAACCGAAGGTAGGAAATTTGGTTTCGTAATAAAAAACCCGCCCTTTTTAAGGACGGGTTTTTTTATTTAACGTATTGGATTATAAGGTGAAAACCTGTTAATTTGATTTTGATTTTATAAACTCGTAAAATAACCGTACGCCCACTCCCGTTCCACCTGTTGGCCTGTATTTGTCGCGTTTTGACAAAAAGGAGGGGGCGGCAATATCAAGATGAATGTATGGATAGTTGGTAAAATGTTCCAAAAATTTGCCTGCGGTGATGGCGCCTGCTTCGAGGCCGCCAATATTTTTAAGGTCGGCAATTTCCGATTTTATCTGTTCTTTATACTCGTCCCACATGGGAAACTCCACAATTCGTTCGTGGACAAGGTTTCCTGTTTTTTGAAGTTCGGAAAATTCGGCATCGGCTTTTGCCTGCATTCCCACGGTAGCCTGTGGGCCAATGGCACGTGCGGCAGCACCGGTTAACGTAGCAATGTCGATTACCAGTTCGGGGTCGAATTTTTTTGCGTAGGCCAGCGCATCGGCCAAAATCATGCGGCCTTCGGCATCGGTATTTAGTACTTCAACCGTGGTGTTGTCGAACATGGTTACCACATCGCCGGGTGTGTAGGCATTGCCGTCGGGACGGTTGTCGGTGGCCGGAATCAGCCCAATAACATAAACGGGCAGTTTGGCTTTTGATATGGCATACATGGCCGATGCAACGGCAGCGGCGCCGGCCATATCGCTTTTCATGGTGTCCATAAAGTTACTTGGCTTTAAACTCAATCCGCCGGTATCGTAAACAACGCCTTTGCCCACAAAAACATAGGGTTTTGTGTTAACGGCATGTGCAGGTTTCCAAGTGATTGTTGTAAAGGTGGGTTCGTCGATGCTGCCACGGTTGACTGCCAAGAGGCCGCCCATTTTAAGGCTTTCTATTTTTTTCTTGTTAAAAACCTCCACCTTGGCGCCGGTTTCTTTGCCCATTTCAACAATGGTTGCCGCCAGTGCTTCGGCATTTAAATCGGCTACAGGCGTGTTTACCAAATCGCGCGCTTTGTAAACCGCTTTTGTTAAGTTAAAAACAGATTCCAAATCACTGTCATCAATCTGTGCCGAGTAAACAGCAATTTCGGTTAACGAATTTTGTTTTTTGTCCTTTTCGGTAAAATATTTCAGAAACTGATAATTGCCGAGTATCATGCCTTCAACAAAAGCCAGGGTTTCCTCTTTGGTAGCTGTAATTACATGCACCACTGCCCGTTCAACTTTTGCGCTGTTTAAAACCGATTGAACTTCGTTGCCAAACGTACGGTAGTTTTCGTAACGTTTTGCTTTTGTACCCAATGTTTCGGCATAAACAAAAATCAACCGGTTTTTATATCGGTTAATGGTAATTACATTTTGTTTGTTCCGGTGTTGTTTTTTAATAAAGTCGGTTTCGTCGGCAGTTAATTTTATTTGTTTTAAACCGCTTCCGTCTTTTACCAAATATATTGTATCGGCTGCTGTAGGTTTACGAAGCGCCTTTTTAAGTGTTAAGTTCATAAATATTATTTTTTAATTTTTGCAAAAATACGCAGGTTATTATTAAATAGACCAATTAGCAGCTATAACGCATAAGGTTTTAAGATATTTTAGGAGTTGAAGTTTTATTTTGTTGTAGTAGGTGTAATATTGATAATTTTAGTAACGCCCCACTTCGGGGGCTTACCGTATTATTGTTATATCTACCGGGCTTCACCCGGTACTATTCAAATAGCATCCCTTCGGGACTTTGGTAAAATAGACAATTATTGATGTAGTAACCTTATGCAGCAGGGATGGAAGCGGCAGCCCCTGTGCAGGTGTGCCGATGTGGAGTAGGGCTGCCGGAGCGACCGAAGGAAGCTACCGGCAGCGCGTTACGAAACACGGCAGGCCTGTGCAGGGCTATAGCGTACAGCCCGGCCGCTGCCCTGATAATTATTGTTTTGGTAAAGTTGCCGCTGCATGTAATTTTATAGTAAGTTTGGATTTTTAAAATTTTGAGCGATATGAGAAGAATAGTTGTTTTTGCATTAATACTGTTTACTGCTTTGGGAATGACGTTGTTAACAAGCTGTAACAGTTGTGTTGACGGGACAGGCCATGTGGAGAATCAAACGCGAAACATGGCTCCGTTTACCGAAATTGTACTTAATATAAATGCGGATGTGATTGTTGATTTGGCATCGAAGACTACCATGCAGCTTCATGCGCAAAAGAATGTACTTGAGGCTATTACAACGCGTGTTAAGCGGGGAAAGCTGATTATTGATGCGTCGCCGTGCCTCGGAAAAACGGACCCTGTATTAATCAAGGTGTTTACGCCTGATATTAAAAAGTTGACGTTAAATGGTTCGGGGATGATAAAAACCGCCAATCCGATGACGTTGGGAAAGATGCAGATTGATGTTTCGGGTTCGGGAAAGATTTTTGCCGATATTCATGCCAATGTTGTTAAAACCGACATCAGTGGTTCGGGGGAGGTTATTGTTAACGGGTCGGCCAACGAACAGGAGATTGAAGTGCGGGGTTCAGGAAGTTTTATGGGGTTGGGCATGCGAACCAATAAGGCTGATGTTGAGCTTTCGGGTTCGGGAAAAGTTGAGGTAAGCACTACGAACAGGCTTGTGGTTGAGGTTACGGGCAGTGGCGAAGTGGTGTATGCCGGCGATCCGAAGGTTAAAACCGAAATTACCGGAAGCGGAACGGTTACGAAGATGAAATAAATTACGGGTGTTTCGAGTTTCTTATGGGTGTGCTAAAATAAATTGCCCGGTTGTCCGTTATAGGATTAACTTTAAATTGTCAAGCCTGTGAAAAGAGTATATTTTCTTTCGTTTTTACTGATATTTACCTTGTTTTTAGGAATGAGCACGCAAGCTCAAATTGGCGGACGTTATGCCTATTCGTTTTTGGAAAAGCCTTTGTCGGCAAGGGTTGCCGCCCTTGGAGGGAATAGTGCTGCCGTACGCGACGGCGACATTAACCTTGCGTTGGTAAACCCGTCGTTGATTAACAGTGCCATGAGTGGTTCCATTTCGTTGGCTTATGTTGATTTTTTTGATGACATAAACTATGGTTTTGCGCAGTACGGGCACACCTTTAAAAAGGCCGGTAGTTTTGTGGCTACCATGCAGTATTATAATTACGGTACTTTTGATTATGCTGACGAAACGGGTGCGGTATCGGGTTCGTTTTCGGCTTCGGATGCGGCGCTTACCATTGGCTGGGGCAGGGAGCTTGACAGCTCGTTTTCGATTGGCGCGGCAGGCAAGTTGATTTATTCGCACTACGAATCTTATTCGTCGTTTGGTTTTGCTGTTGATGTTGCGGGAAGTTACCGTGCTAAATCGGGTTGGGAGATGTCGCTTATTGCACGGAATATCGGCATGCAGCTTACTGCTTATGTGCCCGGTTCGCGCGAGCCGTTGCCCTTCGATTTGCAATATGTGCTTACCAAGCGGCTGGATCATGTGCCGTTCAGGTTTTCGTTTATTTACGACCATATTGAAAAGTGGAATCTCTATTATGAAGACCCTACCAATCCTTCGGGAGGGGTTGACCCTGTTTCGGGCGAACCGGTTTATAAAACTGGAATGGCAAAGTTTGGCGATAACCTGATGCGCCATATTATTGTGGGTGGTGAGTTTTATATTGGCAAGAACCTGGTTTTAAGAGGGGGCTATAACTATCGCCGCCGGCAGGAGCTGAAGATGAACGATAAGTTGGGAATGGTTGGTTTTAGCTGGGGAATTGGTATAAGGGTTTATAAGTTTAAAATTAATTATTCACGTGCGGCTTATCATCTGGTAGGCTCACCCAATTATTTTACTGTTTCGTTCGACCTGAACTCGTTTGCTAAGAAATAGTTTTTACCGAAGTTTTTTTCCGAGATAAACAATTCCGTTGGATCGGTGTCCGTTCATGGTTTTAAAGGTGATGGGCGTGCTGCTTATGGTTTCAAACGGTTTTGTGAGTTTTTCAAGATAGCTTTTGTCGTGATGACGTAAAACAGCTCCTTCGGGAAGTTCAAAAACGCCGTATGTTTTATATTTGTTAATAAAGGCGTTGTATCGTTTTTTGTTGCGCTCATCGGTGTTTAAAAGAAAATCGTTGATGTAGAGGATGCCACCGGGTTTTAATACGCGTGTTATTTCGTTAATAAGGGCAGCTTGCCGGTTATCATCAATAATACAGGTTAAAACGGCAAACAAAATAACCATATCTGCCGAGTTGTTGTCCAACGGAATTTTATTGCTTTTTGAAACATGAAGGTTAAGGTGGGGGAACGTTTCTTTACCGCGTTGTATCATGC